>NZ_CAUQCJ010000047.1:0-11735 GCF_963516515.1 uncultured Streptococcus sp.
TAGTTGAACCGCCGTATGCCGAACGGCACGTACGGTGGTGTGAGAGGGGCTAGAGGTTATCCCCTACTCGATGTTTTTAAGATTTAAAATCGTAGTCTTTCACCACTTCGATACTGTCGATTGTGATAGCAGTAGTTGGCTTGTCTTTTTCATCTTTTTCGGCTTTAGCAATCTTATCTACAACATCCATACCGTCAATCACTTGACCAAAGACTGGGTGTTTGCCATCTAGACTAGGGTTTCCCCCTTCTTTGTAGGCTTCGATGATTTTCTTTGGATACTTGCTTGTAGGGAGTTTAGCAGAGGTATCTGTAGAGTTTTGGTTGATGAAGAATTGGCTGCCATTGGTGTTTGGTTGACCAGTATTAGCCATAGAAAGAGCACCACGGATGTTATAGAGATAAGGAGTAATCTCGTTTTTGAAACCAGTTCCCTTGTCTTTAGTCTTATCCTTGTCATGCCAGATGGACTGACCACCTGTACCATCCCCTTTTGGATCTCCAGTTTGAACCATGAAGCCATCGATGACACGGTGGAAGGTAATGCCGTTATAGTAGCCTTCTTTGGCATGAGTGAGGAAGTTTTCAACCGCTAGAGGAGCGAGTTTAGGGAAGAGTTTGATACGGATATCTCCTTGACTTGTGTGTAGAATCACTTCAGCCTCGTCTTCAGCAACTTCTTTAGATAGTTGTGGGAAATTGGCGTTTTCGTTTGTTAAAGCATCGTTTAACTCCTTGGCAGATTGGGCAGCTACTTTGGAACTTTCTTCAGCAGCAAGACTGGAATCAACATAGTCATTACCACGCAGACTGCGTTGGATGCTACTACATCCAGCTAGGGCTATAGTTGATAGTAAAAGAAGGGTTGCTAGTTTTTTCATTATGATCCTCTCAAAAATTCATTTCTACCATTGTACCTTAAAAGGAAGGGGATTTCAAATGTTAGTGACAAGGTAATTTTAGAGAAAATCAACCAAAAAATCACTTGATTAAAGATTTTTCTTTGGATGACGGTCGATAATTCCCTTGTATTGTTCCAGTATCTGCTCCCCTTTGGAGTCAATTTGTAGCCACGAATCGAAAAGTGACTTGCTAATTCTTCTTCTGAAAAGTTGTCATGAAGGGCTTGGTCCAGATCGGCAGCCTTCATCTTAGATAGTCCTGCAATTCCCTTGCTTTTCAGAATATTCTTTTTCATTGTAGCATTCAGATGGTCAAGTGAGTCAAATGCAGTTTCAATGACAGTATAACCTTTTTCTACCAGAGTTTTAGATGCTTAGGGGTATCAATACCATAAGTGTACTCGAAGTATTTAGGAAACCAGGTTTCGGTGGTAAAAGTGCCAAACTGGATTCTCCAGAGTAGAATGATATCTCCTGCTAGTAAATCATCTGTTAATAATTCCATGTTTCTTTTGGGAACAGGCTTGGGATTTAGAAGCCAAGCATCCAAATCACGTTCAGGCGATATGGGTTTGAGTTGATGGTCTTTATAAAATGTTTCTAATACTCTTCGAAAATCAAATTCAAACTACGTCAGCTTTGCCTTGCCGTACTCAAGTACAGTCTGCGGCTAGCTTCCTAGTTTGCTCTTTGATTTTCATTGAGTATAAAATAGTATTCACTGATAGCCTCTTTCAAACATTTATTTCCTACTTCTAACAAATTTCTAAATGGTTTAAAAATTTTATAGTCTGTCAAGTTTTTTTCTTGACACCTGTCAGAAATCTGCTATAATAGAACATGTGCTAAATAGCTCAGCTATTTCACCGAAATAAAAAATAAGAAAAGAGACTTTAAAAATGGCAGTTAAAATCCGTTTGACTCGTATGGGTTCTAAGAAAAAACCTTTCTACCGTATTAACGTAGCAGATTCACGTTCACCACGTGACGGACGTTTCATCGAAACAGTTGGAACTTACAACCCACTTGTTGCTGAAAACCAAGTAACTTTGAAAGAAGACCGCGTTCTTGCATGGTTGGCTGATGGAGCTCAACCTTCAGATACAGTTCGCAACATCCTTTCAAAAGAAGGTGTATTGAAGAAATTCCACGATTCTAAATTCTCAAAATAAGTTTAAAGTAGGTTGACAGATGGATACGATTGAAAATCTCATTATTGCGATTGTGAAACCCTTGATTTCACAACCAGATGCCTTAACTATCAAGATTGAAGATACACCAGAGTTTTTGGAATATCATTTGGATCTTGATCAAAGCGATGTGGGTCGTGTAATTGGTCGTAAGGGTCGCACTATTTCTGCGATAAGAACGATTGTCTACTCTGTCCCAACTGAAGATAAAAAAGTAAGAATCGTTATTGACGAAAAATAAGAAGGGCGGGACGGATGTCTCGCTTTTTTTGCAAGGAGTAGGATATGAAGGATTTAACGTTTAGACAATTACAAGACTACTTATACTTAATGAAAATTAAAAAGCAAACTAGGAAGCTAGCCACAAGCTGTACTTGAGTATGGTAAGGCGATGCTGACGTGGTTTGAAGAGATTTTCGAAGAGTATTACTCGAACATTATCAGCAGTCTCGAACTGAGGAATGTCTCTTTATCAAGCTAGTGGAGGAAGTCGGAGAAGTAGCCGAAGTTTTGAACGGGCACTCTGGCCGAAAAGATGGGGTTCAAGACTTGAATGAGGAACTTGCTAAAGAACTGGCTGATATTATTTACTACACCGTCGCAATCGCGGCTATCAATGACATTGACTTAACAAATACCATCTTTGAGAAAGACAAAACTGCAGCCATTAAGTACCAACATGAACGTGATTTGGAAGGATTTTTGAAGGAATTCGAGAGTTGACATACTTTTTCTCTAACTTGAGAAAATCCCTAGAACGTGATAAAATAAAGGATAAGGATTTTTAATAATTCATTATACAGAATGAGTGGATTTCTTTATGAAGAGGATTGAAGTATCTACAGAAATTGGTAGTCTCTCTGTTACTTATCAAAAGCAAAAGAAAATGCTAATTTGTTTAAGTGGCGCAGGTTTGCTACCAAGTTATGAAAATTTTTCACTTATACTCGAAAAACTTCCTCCCACAATTGGTTATTTGACAATTGATTTTCCAAACACAGGTAGGAGTCCGATTCATGACCAAGCTGGAAAAAATCTGGATAATCTTGCAGATGCGGTTTATGAAGTACTTGAAGAATTGGCGATTTCTGAATATATACTTTGTGCACATAGTTTGAGTGGAATTTTAGCTTGCAAATTGCTCAACAAACCAATTAAGTGTCATGCTTTAGTAGCAATTGAACCGACAACTAAAAAAGTCATGTTTGCTGATTTTTCAGAAAATCCTTATCCAGAAATGGAAGAGCAGATGAGGCTGATTGAGGAGTGTGGTCCTGAACTTTATTTTAAGAACTTAACTCAAGCAACATTTAGCCCTGAAATTAATAAAGAAATCTGGGAAATAATGCAAGAAAAAGGGTCAGAATTGGAAAATCAAGATCCAGGATTTCAGATATCTGGAGAGATTACTGAGGAAGATTTTGAGAATTTATCTATAGAATCTTATATCCCTGTGTTTATTTTTTGTCAGGCTTATAGAGAAAAAGAGTACAGAGAATCAGAATATTGGACTTCCAATACTAAACTCATTTTAGGAGGGAATCACCATTATTTACAGTGGTCTGAATCCGAAAAAATTGCGACTATTATTCGAGAATTGTCAGAATAAGATGGAAAGAAGGAGAGTACAGGAGACAAGATGAACTACTTTAATGTTGGGAAAATCGTCAATACGCAAGGATTGCAGGGTGAGATGCGAGTCTTGTCTGTGACGGATTTTGCAGAAGAACGGTTTAAAAAAGGGGCTGAGCTGGCCTTGTTTGATGAAAAAGATCAGTTTGTTCAAACAGTGACCATTGCTAGCCACCGTAAACAGAAGAACTTTGACATTATTAAATTCAAAGATATGTACCATATCAACGCTATCGAAAAGTACAAGGGATACAGTCTCAAGGTTGCTGAGGAAGATTTAAATGACCTAGACGATGGTGAATTTTATTATCACGAGATTATCGGTTTGGAAGTCTATGAGGGTGATAATTTGATTGGAACCATCAAAGAAATTCTGCAACCAGGTGCCAACGATGTCTGGGTGGTCAAGCGAAAAGGCAAGCGTGATTTGTTATTGCCTTATATCCCACCAGTGGTTCTCAATGTTGATATTCCAAATAACCGCGTCGATGTGGAAATCTTAGAAGGGTTAGACGATGAAGATTGATATTTTAACCCTCTTTCCAGAGATGTTTTCTCCACTGGAGCACTCAATCGTTGGAAAGGCTCGAGAAAAAGGGCTCTTGGATATCCAGTATCATAATTTTCGAGAATATGCTGAAAAGGCCCGCCATGTCGACGATGAGCCCTACGGAGGCGGTCAGGGGATGTTGCTCCGAGCCCAACCCATTTTTGATGCCTTTGATGCTATTGAAAAGAAAAATCCGCGCGTTATTCTCCTCGATCCAGCTGGAAAGCAGTTTGATCAGGCTTATGCTGAGGATTTGGCCAAAGAAGAGGAACTGATCTTTATCTGTGGTCACTACGAGGGGTATGACGAGCGCATTAAGACCTTGGTGACAGATGAGATTTCCCTGGGTGACTATGTCTTGACTGGTGGAGAGTTGGCGGCTATGACCATGATTGATGCTACGGTACGCCTGATTCCAGAAGTGATTGGCAAGGAGTCTAGCCACCAAGATGATAGTTTTTCTTCAGGCCTTCTCGAATACCCTCAGTACACACGGCCCTATGATTATCGTGGTATGGTTGTGCCGGATATTCTGATGAGCGGGCACCATGAAAAGATTCGTCAGTGGCGACTGTATGAGAGTTTAAAGAAAACCTACGAGCGCAGACCGGATTTGCTTGAACATTATCAACTGACAGCAGAAGAAGAAAAAATGCTGGCAGAAATCAAAGAAAACAAAGAATAAAGGAGAAACCTATGCAAGTAATCAAACGTGATGGAGAAATTGCTGAATTTAATCCAGACAAGATTTACCAAGCTATCTTAAAGGCAGCCCAGACTGTCTATGTATTGACAGATGATTTACGTCAAAACCTTGCACAAGTCACTAAGAAAGTGGTTTTGGATTTGGAAGAAGCCAAGGTGGAACGTGCTACCATCAGCATGATTCAGTCTTTGGTTGAGCATCGTTTACTGGGTGCAGGTTACATTACCATTGCAGAACACTACATTTCCTATCGTCTACAACGTGACTTGGAAAGAAGTGGTTATGGAGACCATATCGCTGTTCATTTACATTTTGAACAAATTCGCTAAGAAAAAGAGTGGGATGAAGCAACTACATCTCACTCTTTCTTAAATCTATTTTTTTGGGCTGTTTGGACAGTTGAAGGGACAAATCGCAGGCGTTGAATATCGCTTATGCGGATAATACGGGTCACATTTTTGGCAAAATTTTTCACGATAATTTGCTGGCGTTGCTGATCGTATTTGATGATATCACCTGTAAAACTTGTCTCTGACAAGATAAGGTGAACAGCGGTTTGTTTCTGGATAGCCTCTTCAATAGTAGCCGTAAGGGAGTTGGTTTCAGTCTGGTCAGGTTGGTCATGTCCATTTAAAAAGTCATGTATTTTATCTAGAACTTGCTGGAATTTATGTCTCATACTGGCCTCCCTTCTTTTATATCAATATTATATAAAATTTTCCTAAAATCTACAAGATTTTACGAATAAACTAATGAAAGCTAAAAAAGGAGAAGAAAATGGCAGAATTTACATTTAAAATCGAAGAGCACTTGTTGACTCTTTCTGAAAACGAAAAAGGTTGGACCAAGGAAATCAACCGTGTGAGCTTTAATGGTGCTCCTGCAAAGTTTGATATTCGTGCTTGGAGCCCAGATCATACTAAAATGGGCAAAGGAATTACCCTCTCCAATGAAGAATTTCAAACCATGGTAGATGCCTTTAAAGGCATCTAATACTCAATGAAAATCAAAGAGCAAACTAGGAAGCTAGCCGTAGGCAGTACTTGAGTACGGCAAGGCGAAGCTGACATGGTTTGAATTTGATTTTCGAAGAGTATAAGTTTTCAAAATGAAAGAAAAGGATACTGAGTCATGACAACTCTATATCCTTTTTTAGTTAGCAAAGTAAGCTTGATTTTTAAGGCGTTGAAGTAATGGACGGCTAATAAAACTAATAGCAATAATTTTACCAAGATCTGGGATGATAAAGGGAAATACCCCCACAACAAGAGCTTTTTCAAATGGCATTCCAGCTAGGAAATGCAATCCAATAATCCCACCAACAAAGACAAGTGTATCTCCCAAGAGATTTGCTAGAAAAATTCTGACAAAACCACTATCACTGTTAGTTAGAGAAGAGGTGAGTCCAGAATAAACAAGATAAAACCAAAGATAGCCTGCAGTAGGACCAATCAAAGCATGAAATCCAGCTCCACCTCCTGCAAAGACAGGAAGACCGATAGCGCCTAGAAGAAGATAGAGTCCAACAGAAAGTACAGCCTCTCTCGGTCTAAAGACAGTAGCAATCAAGCCGATTGCAAAGTTCTGCAGAGTGAAGGGAACAGGTCCAATTGGAAGACTGATTTGTGCCAAAACAGCAATGAGAGCAGCCCCAATAGCAGGGATAGCATAAACGTGAGCTTTTTTCAAAATAGTTAACCTCTTTTCTTATGTATAGTAACTATTATACTTAAATTAATATCATTGTCAACCTGTTTTCATAATAAAGGTAACAAAAAACTGTAACAGCCGATTTGCTGACTAGGTAAGTTGTTTTCATCATTTCGTAAATCATCAAAAAAGAAGCAGATATCTTTGTATCAGCTTCTTTTATTTCGATTAACGCATGGTTACAAATTCTTCGGATGCAGTTGGGTGAATCGCCACAGTTGCATCAAAGTCTGCCTTGGTTGCTCCCATTTTGATAGCAACGGCAAATCCTTGAATCATTTCATCAACACCGTAGCCAATTCCATGAAGTCCGACAACTTTTTCTTCTGAACCAGCTGTTATCAGTTTGAAACGGGATTCTTGTCTATTGCTAGTAACGGCAGAGTACATAGATGCAAAGCTTGATTTGTAAACCTTGATTTGGTCTTGACCATATTCTTTGATAGCTTGTTCTTCTGTCAATCCCACAGTTCCTATAGCAGGGTGTGAAAAGACAACAGTTGGAATAGTTGAGTAGTCCATTTTAGCAGTTGTTTTGTCGTTAAAGAGACGTTCAGACAAAGTACGTCCAGCCTTGATAGCAACTGGAGTCAGTTCTTTTTCACCTGTTACATCACCTAGAGCGTAGATTCCCTCAACAACAGTATTTTGGTATTCATCCACTTGGATAAAGCCACGTTCGTTCAGAGTTACTCCAGCTTTTTCAAGTTGCAAACCCTTAACATTTGGACGGCGACCTGTAGCCCAGATAACTTGGCTAGCTGTGTGACTAGTACCATCTTCGAAATGAATGGTAATGCCTTCAGCAGTTTTTTCTAACTTGACAGGGACTTTGTGAGTATGAAGTGGCAAGTTTGTTCTTTCCATTTCCTTGACCAAACCTTCAACGATGTAAGAATCAAAACCACGTAAAGGACGATCGCGGCGAACAAAGAGGTCTGTCTTGACACCAAAAGTGTGGAGAACGCCAGCCAATTCAACGGCAATATAACCCGCGCCTAAAATAGCAACTGACTCTGGAAATTCTTCCCAGGCAAATACATCATCAGAAGAGCCACCTAGTTCAGCACCAGGAATATTTGGAATACTTGGATGGGCACCAGTAGCAATCACGATATGTTTAGCACGAATCAGTTCACCATTTACGCTGACAGTATGAGAATCTACAAATTCAGCATGGCCTTCAATCAGGTCTACGCCGTTGCGTTTAAAACTGCCATCATAAGAAGAACGAGCGCGATCGATGTAGGCTTCACGATTGCGACGTAGGGTTGCAAAGTCAAAGTTTAGATTAGTAGTCTTAAAGCCATAGTCTTCTCCAAATTGATGGAAAGTCTCAGCGATTTGTGCCCCGTACCACATGATTTTTTTAGGAACACAACCGACGTTGACACAGGTTCCACCTAATTTATTTTCCTCAATAACGGCCGCTTTGGCTCCGTGTTCACCAGCACGGTTCATGGTAGCAATTCCTCCGCTACCTCCACCGATAGCAATGATATCATATTCTCTCATTGAAAACTCCTTTGTACTCTTTTAAATAGTAGAGTGTCATTTTTTGATAGTCATATTCTATCTTTTTTTTGATTTGATTGCAAAAATCTGCTACGTTCAAAAAATTAAAGAAAAGGCTTGCAAAAAAGAAAAATAAAGTGTATGATATATCTAGTACAATAACTAAACAAAAAATCCGAACAATAAGTGAATCCTGAAATGTCATTATTTCGTTCTAAAATGTTATTGTTTATATTTGGGAATTTTTGTATAATATTGTTAAGGACTTTAAATCAAAAAAGGAGTTTCATTATGAAAAAGAATGGTAAAGCTAAAAAGTGGCAATTGTATGCAGCAATTGGTGCTGCCAGTGTAGTTGTATTGGGGGCTGGGGGCATTTTGCTCTTTAGACAACCTTCTCAGACTGCTGTAAAAGATGAGGCTACTCATCTTGTTGTTGCTAAGGAAGGAAGCGTGGCATCCTCTGTTTTATTGTCAGGGACAGTAACAGCAAAAAATGAACAATATGTTTATTTTGATGCTAGTAAGGGAGATTTAGATGAAATCCTTGTTTCTGTGGGTGATAAGGTTAGTGAAGGGCAGGCTTTAGTCAAGTACAGTAGTTCAGAAGCCCAGGCTGCCTATGATTCAGCTAGTCGAGCAGTAGCTAAGGCAGATCGTCATATCAATGAACTCAATCAAGCACGAAATGAAGCCGCTTCAGCTCCGGCTCCACAGTTACCAGTGTCAGCAGGAGGAGAAGGTGCTGCAGCCCAAACTCCAGCTCCAGTCTCAGGAAATTCAGTTTCATCTATTGATGCACAACTGGGTGATGCTCGTGATGCCCGTGCAGATGCAGCAGCGCAATTAAGCAAGGCTCAAAGTCAGTTGGATGCAACGACTGTTCTCAGTACCCTAGAAGGAACTGTAGTCGAAGTCAACCGCAATGTTTCAAAATCTCCAACAGGAGCTAGCCAGGTGATGGTTCATATTGTAAGCAATGAAAACTTACAAGTTAAGGGCGAACTATCTGAATACAACCTTGCCAACCTATCTGTAGGACAAGAAGTAACCTTCACTTCTAAAGTTTATCGAGATAAGAGCTGGACTGGTAAGATTAGCTATATCTCCGACTACCCTAAAAACAATGGCGAAGCAGCAAGTGCAACTCCTGCCACAGCAGCTGGTAATTCTGGTTCTAAATATCCATATACCATTGATGTTACAAGTGAAATTGGTGATTTGAAACAAGGATTTTCAGTAAGTGTTGAGGTCAAGAATAAGAGTAAAGCCATTTTGGTTCCTCTAACAAGTGTTGTGACTGAAAATGATAAGAACTATGTCTGGGTGCTTGACGAGCAGAAAAAGGCCAAGAAAGTGGAAGTTGGTTTGGGTAATGCTGATGCAGACAACCAAGAAATCACTTCAGGTCTGACAAATGGAGTCAAGGTCATCAGTAACCCAACGTCTTCTCTAGAGGAAGGAAAAGAGGTGAAGGCTGATGAAGCAACTAATTAGTCTAAAAAATATCTGCAGAAGTTACCGTAATGGTGACCAAGAACTGCAGGTTCTCAAAAATATCAACCTAGAAGTGAATGAGGGTGAATTTGTTGCTATCATGGGACCATCTGGTTCTGGTAAGTCTACTCTCATGAATACGATTGGCATGTTGGATACACCAAGCAGTGGCGAATATTATCTTGAAGGCCAAGAAGTAGCTGGACTAGGTGAAAAACAATTAGCCAAGGTCCGCAACCAACAAATCGGATTTGTCTTTCAACAGTTCTTTCTCCTATCTAAACTCAATGCTCTACAAAATGTAGAATTGCCCTTGATTTACGCAGGAGTTTCATCTTCAAAACGTCGCAAGTTAGCCGAGGAATATTTAGATAAGGTTGAATTGACAGAACGTAGTCACCATTTACCTTCAGAATTATCTGGAGGTCAAAAGCAACGTGTAGCTATTGCGCGTGCCTTGGTAAACAATCCTTCTATTATCCTAGCAGACGAACCGACAGGAGCCTTGGATACCAAAACAGGGAACCAAATTATGCAACTATTGGTTGACTTGAACAAAGAAGGAAAAACTATTATCATGGTAACGCATGAGCCTGAAATAGCTGCTTATGCCAAACGTCAGATTGTCATTCGAGATGGAGTTATTTCATCTGATAGTGCTCAGTTAGAAAAGGAGGAAAACTAAGATGCAGAATCTGAAATTTGCCTTTTCATCTATCATGGCTCATAAGATGCGTTCTTTGCTTACCATGATTGGGATTATCATCGGTGTTTCATCCGTTGTTGTGATTATGGCTCTGGGAGATTCTATGTCTCGACAGCTCAATAAAAACATGACCAGATCTCAGAAGAATATCAGTGTCTTTTTCTCTTCTAAAAAAAGTAAAGATGGGTCTTTTACTCAGAAACAATCAGCTTTTACGATTTCTGGAAAAGAAGAGGAAGTTCATGTTGAACCACCAAAACCGCAAGAATCTTGGGTCAAGGAGGCAGCCAAACTCAAGGGAGTGGATAATTACTATGTAACCAACTCAACGAACGCCATCTTGACTTATAAAGATAAAAAGGTTGAAAATGCCAATTTGACAGGTGGAAACAGAACTTATATGGAGGCTGTTAACAATGAAATTCTTGCAGGTCGTAGTCTGAGAGAACAAGATTTCAAAGAATTTGCAAGTGTCATTTTGCTTGATGAAGAATTATC
The DNA here is from genome assembly GCF_963516515.1 of uncultured Streptococcus sp. GTDB lineage: Bacteria > Bacillota > Bacilli > Lactobacillales > Streptococcaceae > Streptococcus. The sequence goes on from NZ_CAUQCJ010000047.1 coordinate 10,906, forward strand.
CATTAGTCTATTTGGATCTCCTCAAGAGGCTATTAACAAGGTTGTGGAAGTCAATGGTTTTAGTTATCGAGTCATTGGTGTTTATACTAGCCCAGAATCTAAAAATTCAAAAATGTATGGTCTTGGTGGCTTGCCTATTACCACAAATATCTCCCTTGCTGCGAATTTTAATGTAGATGAAATTGCTAATATTGTCTTTCGAGTGAATGACACAAGCTTGACTCAAACTCTGGGGCCAGAATTAGCACGAAAAATGACAGAGCTTGCTGGCTTGCAACAGGGAGAATATCAAGTAGCAGATGAGTCAGCTGTATTTGCAGAAGTTCAACAATCGTTTAGTTTTATGACGACGATTATTAGTGCCATCGCAGGAATTTCTCTCTTTGTTGGAGGAACTGGTGTTATGAATATCATGCTGGTTTCAGTAACAGAGCGTACCCGTGAGATTGGTCTCCGTAAGGCTTTGGGTGCAACTCGTGCCAATATTTTAATCCAGTTTTTGATTGAATCCATGATTTTGACCTTGTTAGGTGGATTAATTGGTTTGACAATTGCAAGTGGTTTAACTGCCTTAGCAGGTTTGCTATTGCAAGGTTTGATTGCGGGTATAGAAGTTGGAGTATCAATTCCAGTTGCCCTATTTAGTCTTGCAGTTTCGGCTAGCGTGGGTATAGTTTTTGGGGTCTTGCCAGCCAACAAGGCATCGAAGCTTGATCCAATTGAAGCTCTTCGTTATGAATAAGATCAACAAGATGGACACTCGTCTATCTTGTTTTTGTAGTACGACGGGCATGTCGTACATCTGAGGTGTAAGTCCTCCGTGGGCACCC
>NZ_CAUQCJ010000048.1:0-11477 GCF_963516515.1 uncultured Streptococcus sp.
TACAACAGCTTCAGTTCGAGCTGTATGTGGGAACATATCGACCGACTGGATATAACGAAGATCATAGATTTCTACTAAGCGCACTAAATCACGAGCCAAGGTCGAAACATTACAAGAAATATAAACCATTTTTTCTGGTACATAAGTAAGAATAGTGTCTAATAACTTATCATCCAGACCTGTACGTGGTGGGTCTACAATCAGAGCATCTGCCCGGTAGCCTTCTTTGTACCAACGAGGAATAATCTCTTCTGCCGGTCCAGCTTCATAATGAGTATTGTCAAATCCCATTCTTTCGGCATTTCGCTTGGCATCTTCAATGGCTTCTGGAATAATATCCATACCTCTGAGAGTCTTTACTTTCTTTGCGAAGGCAAATCCAATCGTTCCAACACCACAATAAGCGTCAATCAAATGGTCTTCTTTATCAACATCCAGCGCTTTTACTGCCTCGCTATAAAGGACTTCTGTTTGTTCAGGATTTAGTTGATAGAAAGCTCGAGGAGATAGTGAAAATTCATAATCGAGTACACCTTCTTGAATACTCTTTTCTCCCCAGATAATCTCTGTCTTTTCACCATAAATCTCACTGGTTTTAGCTGTATTTGTATTCACAGCTACTGTCACAACTTCTGGGAAATCTTTAATTAAATCTTTTACCAGCAGGGTTAAATTAAGCTGGCGGTTTGTAACAATAATAATCTGAACCTGTCCAGTCTTTCTTGCTCGTCGAACCATTATAGTTCTAACACCTAGAACTTTTCTCTCATCCGTGATTGGAATTTGGTGAAAAGTAAGTAATTCCGCTAGACGATTAGCAATCACTTGGGTTTCCTTGTCTTGTACCAGGCAATCTTTCAACTCTACTAGATAATGAGAGTTCTGCGCATATAAGCCTGCCTTGACCTGATTCTTAAATTTTCGAGTCTGAAATTGTAACTTAGCACGGTAGTACTTTGGTTCTTGCATACCAATCGTCGGGCGGATTTCATAATTTTCATATCCTGCAGGGGCAAATTTTTTCAGCGCTTGATAAAGCAAGTCCGTCTTGAACTCCAGCTGCTTATCATAATGCAGGTGCATGATTTGGCAGCCTCCGCATTCATTGTAAATAGTACAGGCTGGCACAACTCGAAATTTAGACTTCTTATTAACCTTTAGTAATTTTGCCTCAACAAAGTTACGTTTAATAGAAGTAATCTGACAATAGATATCTTCTCCTTTGAGAGCACCAGGCACAAAGACTAATGTTTTTTGGTAAAAGCCGATTCCCTCACCATTAATTCCCATGCGCTTGATTTTTAATGGTATTTTTTGTTTCACTTTCAGATTCATACCCCTATCTTATCACATTTTGAGTTATAATAGAACTATGAAAATCACAAAACTTGAAAAGAAAAAAAGACTCTATCTGATGGAGCTTGATAATGACGATAAATGCTATATCACCGAAGACACAATTGTTCGTTTTATGTTATCTAGAGATAAGGTGATAAGCCAAGAAGAATTGAAAGAGATTCAGGACTTTGCCAAATTTTCTTATGGTAAGAATCTAGCCCTCTACCACTTATCATTTAAAGCACGTACTGAAAAAGAGGTCAGTGAATATCTAAAAAAATATGATATTGATGCAAAAATAGTTTCTCAAGTCATTGCTAATCTTAAAGAAGATAAGTGGATTAATGATAGCCAGTACGCTTATACTATCATCAATGCCAATCAACTTTCAGGAGACAAGGGGCCTTATGTACTGACTCAGAAATTAGCACAAAAAGGAATTTCAAAATCTACTATAGAAGAGATTCTGAAAGAATTTGATTTTTCGGAAGTTGCTCAACGTGTAGCTAATAAACTATTGAAAAAATATGAGGGAAAACTTCCAGCTCGTACCTTGCAAGATAAGATCATCCAGAACCTGACCAACAAGGGCTTCTCTTACTCTGATGCTAAAGTTGCCTTTGACGACTTGGATAGTCAAGTTGACCAAGAAACGACTCAGGAACTCATCTTCAAGGAACTTGATAAGCAATATGCCAAGTATTCCCGAAAATATGAAGGATACGAACTTAAACAGCGTTTAACCCAAGTTTTAGCACGAAAGGGCTACGATTTTTCGGATATAGCAAGCGCTCTCAGAGAATATCTTTAATATTTTCATGTAAAATTCACAGATTTTAGGTAATTTTATGGTACAATAGTAAACGATAAACTTATAAATTGTAGAAAGTTGGTTAGTTATGAAGCTTCCAAAAGAAGGCGACTTTATTACAATTCAAAGTTATAAGCATGATGGGAGTCTCCACCGAACTTGGCGGGACACCATGGTACTAAAAACAACAGAAAACGCCATTATTGGTGTCAACGATCATACACTTGTTACCGAAAGTGATGGTCGTCGTTGGGTTACTCGAGAACCAGCTATTGTTTACTTTCACAAGAAATATTGGTTTAATATCATTGCCATGATTCGTGATAATGGAATTTCCTACTATTGCAATATGGCTAGCCCCTACTATCTGGATGAAGAAGCACTGAAGTATATTGATTATGATTTGGATGTTAAAATTTTTACAGATGGAGAGAAGCGTCTCTTGGACGTTGAGGAGTATGAGCGTCACAAACGCAAAATGAATTATTCTGATGACTTGGACTATATTTTAAAAGAACATGTCAAAATTCTTGTTGATTGGATTAATAATGGACGTGGTCCTTTCTCAGAAGCCTATGTAAACATTTGGTACAAGCGCTATGTAGAACTAAAGAATCGGTAAAGTTGTCAAACTAGGGTGAAAGCCCTGGTTTTTTTATTTTAAAAACCCAGCTTTACAGCTGGGCTTATCCTTATATATCTAATTTTGTAACTGTAAATTTGATATGGGAATAGTCTTTTTCAACATCCTTATCCAGCAAGAACGCTGTGGCGTCCTTCTTAACTTGAACCAGGTCAATATTCTGAGCTTGGGCTGCATAGACGCATCCACAATAACATTGACGATAGATATCATACTCTTCACACATCTCCACTGAACGTTTGTAGCCTTGATTTTTCTTGAAATCACTTGGAAGATAGTGGGTTGTATAAATTTTTTGCACATCGATTCCGATGCTATTAATGGTTTGAGAATTCTTATGAGGACTGATGGTCAAGGCTGAGCCAAAGTAGTCAAATCCCAAGTCCATAGCCACTTGAGCTGTCTTATCCAGTCGGTAGTCAAAGCAAACCTTGCAACGGTCGCCACCTTCTGGCTCCTCCTCTAATCCTCTAACTAGTTTTCGGTATTCATTGGGTTCGTAGGGAGCTTCTAGGTACTGAACCGTATTTCCTGTCCGCTCATTAAAATCACTGACAAACTTTTTAGTCACATAGGCACGCTTATGGTATTCTGCTTTGGGATGGATATTAGAATTGGCAAAATAGATGGTCACGTCTGCATACTTAGTCAAATATTCTAGAGTATAGGTACTGCAAGGGGCACAGCAAACATGCATGAGAATAGTTGGGCGCTGCTCATTTTTCTCCCATACTTGTACCATTTTCTGCATGACACGGTCATAATTAATCTTCTGATTGGGGTTCATCTTGCTCAGAATTTCTTCTACATCAATCATGTTCTTCTCCTTTTTCTAGTCTTATTTTATCATATAAGTTAGGAGAGCTCAAATCAATTTAGAAGTGAATATCATAAAAAGGAGGGTTAGCCATTCCCTCCTTTTGTGTTTTTTATAAGTTGTTTTCTATAGAAAGCTTACATCATCCCACCCATCATGCTTGGATCCATTGCTGGAGCTGGGGCTGCTGGTTCTGGTTTATTGGCTACGACTGCTTCTGTAGTCAAAATCAAGCTGGCTACAGATGCTGCATTTTGTAGGGCTGAACGACTCACTTTAACTGGGTCGATAATCCCTTGATCAATCATGTTAACCCACTCACCAGTTGCTGCGTTGAAGCCTGTACCAACTTCAGCATTCTTCAAACGATCGATAACGATAGATCCTTCAAATCCTGCATTGTGGGCGATTTGACGAACAGGTTCTTCCAAGGCACGGAGCACAATATTGCGTCCTGTCGCTTCGTCTCCTGTCAATTCCAAATCAGCCACGGCTGGGATAACATTTACAAGGGCTGTTCCACCACCTGCAACGATTCCTTCTTCAACAGCTGCACGAGTAGCGTTGAGGGCATCTTCGATGCGGAGTTTCATTTCTTTTAACTCAGTTTCAGTTGCGGCTCCGACCTTAATAACCGCTACACCACCTGACAATTTTGCCAAGCGTTCTTGCAATTTTTCACGGTCAAATTCAGATGTTGTAGTTTCGATTTGAGACTTGATAACCGCAACACGGTGAGAAATCGCTTCAGGATTTCCAGCACCTTCTACAATAACAGTACTATCTTTGTCCACAGTTACTCTCGCTGCTTGACCAAGTGCTTCAATTGTCGCATCTTTCAACTCAAGACCAAGGTCTTCTGTGATAACTGTTCCGCCTGTCAAGATGGCGATATCTTCGAGCATGGCTTTGCGTCGGTCACCAAAGCCGGGTGCCTTGACTGCTACTACGTTGAAGGTTCCACGAATCTTGTTCAATACAAGAGTCGGAAGAGCTTCGCCATCCACATCATCCGCAATAATCAAGAGGGGACGATTGCTCTGGAGAATGCTTTCGAGGAGTGGCAAGATTTCTTGGATATTTGAAATCTTCTTATCAGTAATCAAGATATATGGATTTTCAAGGTCAGCCACCATTTTTTCGCTATCTGTCACCATGTACTGTGAAAGGTAACCGCGGTCGAACTGCATTCCTTCCACAACTTCAAGTTCTGTTTCCATACCACGTGACTCTTCGATAGTGATGACACCGTCTTTACCAACTTTTTCCATGGCTTCAGAGATATATTCGCCTACTTTTTCAGAACGAGAAGACACGGCAGCAACCTGAGCAATAGCTTCTTTGTTGGCAACAGGGATGGCATTATTTTTCAAGGCTTCTACTGCTGCGGCAACTGCTGCTTCAATTCCACGACGAATACCGATTGGATTTGCGCCTGCTGTGACATTTTTGATTCCTTCGCGGACGATAGCTTGGGTCAAAACAGTTGCAGTTGTAGTCCCGTCACCTGCGATATCGTTGGTTTTTGAAGCTACTTCTGATACCAATTTGGCCCCCATATTTTCAAAATGATCTTCTAATTCAATTTCTTTGGCAATGGTCACACCATCATTGGTAATCAAGGGTGAGCCAAATGATTTTTCCAACACAACGTTACGACCTTTTGGCCCCAAGGTTACTTTAACAGTATCTGCAAGGATATCGACACCACGAACCATAGCTGAACGGGCATCCGATGAAAATTTAATTTCTTTTGACATACTTACTTTCTCCTTCTATTCTTCAATGATAGCCAAGATGTTCGCTTCGCCTACGATGATGTACTTTTCATCGCCATCTTTGACATCAAGACCTACGTGAGCTTCAACTAAGACACGATCTCCAACCTTGACACTTGGGGCAACCAAGTCACCGTTCAAGGTACGAACCCCTTGTCCAGTAGCTACAACTTGGGCTGTTTTGGTTTTTTCTTGGGCTGAGCCTGCAAGGACAAAGCCTCCAACAGTTTGTTCTTTTTCTTCGATTTTTAAGACCACACGGTCTCCTAATGGTTTCAACATCTGATTTCCTCCATAATGAGATAGATATCATTAGCACTCTTTACACTTGAGTGCTAATTCATAGTTCTATTGTATCACTTGGTCAGAAATAGTCAAGAAAAAAGTCTGACTTTGGCAAGATAAAAAGCCTGAGACCAACTCAGACTTTTCAATGCTTAAAATGGCAATTCTTCCTCTTCCAAGACTAGATCTGCCAAGTCTTGCCCTGCGTTATTTTCTCGCATAGCACGTTGGGCGCGGCTTTCCAAGAGTTGGAATCCTGTGACAAGTACTTCGGTCACATAATTCATTTGACCATTTTTCTCAAAACGACGAGTACGCAATTCCCCATCAACGGAAATGAGACTACCTTTGGTTGCGTAGCTTGCCAAGGTTTCTGCTAGTCTACCCCATAGGACCATATTTACAAAATCGGCTTCACGTTCACCGTTTTGATCTTTGTAACGACGGTTCACAGCGATAGTTGCTCGCGCTACTGACTTGTCATTGTTGGTTTTGTGCAATTCTGGTGTAGACGTCAAGCGTCCAATCATGATAACTTTATTATACATATTTTCTTCCTCCTACTTATCTATTCGCAGGAAATCAAAAAAAGTTACAGAAATTTGTAACTTTTCGAGAAAATTTTTTATTTTTTATGAACCATGAAACCTGTCGCTTGTTGATTGGCCATAATGGTCATATCTGTAATCTGCACACGGCGAGGTTGACTGGTCACATAAACCACTGTGTCTGCAATATCCTGAGCTTGCAAGGCTTCGATTCCCTGATAAACCGCCTCAGCACGCTCTTTGTCACCATAAAAACGAACTGTAGAGAAATCTGTTTCAACGATCCCCGGTTGAATGGTCGTCACCTTGATGTCCGTTGCGATGGTATCAATTCGCAGACCATCTGAAAAGGTTTTAACTGCCGCCTTGGTGGCTGAGTAAACAGCGGCTCCCGCATAAGCATAAATTCCTGCTGTCGATCCCATATTGATGATATGACCTTGATTTGCTTTTACCATTGCTGGCAAGAAACAGCGAGTAACCGCCATCAAACCTTTGACATTGGTATCCAACATGGTCAACATATCCAACTCTTCATAGTCCTGATAGGGTGCCAAGCCAAGAGCTAGTCCAGCGTTATTGACCAATATATCAATCCGACCTATCGTTTCTAGAATATCGAAGCAGACAGTCTTGACCATGGCCATATCCGTCACATCTAACGGAAAAGTCCAGACGGTTTGATTTGGATAGGTTGCTGCAAACTCTGACTTGAGAACCTCTAATCTGTCTGTCCGTCGTCCTGTTAGAACGACATTCTCCCCCTGCTCCAGATAAGCACGCGCAATCGCTTCACCAATTCCTGATGTCGCTCCTGTAATCACTACATTTTTTGCCATCTTATTTCCTTCTATCTGGTCTATCAGATATTAACAACTTCTTAGACAGTCCAGTGTTTGGCTGGGTCAAATGGTGTTCCAACAACTTGGTCTTCTGATAATTCAATAACTCCACGTTTTTGCGGAGCATTTGGCAGATGCAATTCACGAGGACTGCACATCATCCCAAAACTCTTTTCACCACGAAGCTCGCCTGGGAAAATGAGATTGCCTTTTGGCATCATAGCTCCCGGAAGAGCCACAATGGTTTTCAACCCAACACGCGCATTGGGAGCACCTGCTACGATTTGCACTGTCTTGTCACTTGCGACTGCAACTTGGCAGATGTTGAGGTGGTCACTATCTGGATGAGCTACCATCTCGACAATTTCACCAACAACAAACTTAGGTTCCTTGTCATTGACAATTTCTTCTGCAAAACCTTCCGTTTGTAATTCTTGGTTCAAACGAGCGACTTGCTCATCTGATAAAAAGACTTGACCGCGCTCTGCAATTTCAAATAAACTTGAAACTTCAAAAATATTCCAAGCTACTGTTTCCCCATTATCTTTGAGAAAAACACGGGCTACCTTGCCTTTGCGTTCTACATCCAGTTTGGCATCTCCGCTATTTTTCACGATGACCATAAGGACATCACCGACATGTTCTTTGTTATATGTAAAAATCATTGTTTCTTTTTTCTCCTATTTCAGTCCTGCTAAAAAGTCATTAATTTGTTGCTTGCTTTTACGATCGCGATTGACAAAACGACCAATTTCCTTGTCTTTTTCTAGAACAACAAGGCTAGGGATTCCATATACATCCCAGAGTTTGGCTAAATCTATATACTGGTCTCGGTCCACTCGAATAAAGGTGAACTCTGGATTGGTCTCCTCAATTTCTGGCAAGGCAGGATAGATATAACGACAATCGCCACACCAGTCCGCCACAAAAAGAAAGACCTTCTTGCCATCTTTTTCCACTAAAGATGCTAATTCTTCTAAACTTGCTGGTTGTATCATAAGACTTCCTCCTCATAGACTAGGTCTTCATTTTCATAGACAAAGGTATAATGACGGCCATCCTCAAAAATGACGCCACCAACCAAGCTCTCTAGACTGCTTTCATAGACTTGAACATAGAGGGTCGCAATTTCCCCCATGTCTGAAAAATGGTCTCGCACAATCGCTGTCAACTCTTCCTGAGTCTTCATGAGCTTACGGTCATCTGCAACTTTTTTCGTAGCAAGGGCAAGGCTCCCAATACCAAGCAGAGCCAGACCTGCCATCCACATTTTTTTAGCTTTCATACCATTCATTTTAACACAAAAAAGGCTTTAGGACAAATGAGGAAGCAGCATAAAAGCAAGTAAAAAGCCTCTTCCTTGCAGGAAAAGGACTTCTTATTTTTATTGCCAGGCACCTGAGTTGCCAACGTAGTAGCCATCTGGTGTGTAGGTTTTGCGAAGCATCTTACCTGATGAAGCTAGATAATACCACTTACCATTGTTTTTGACCCAAGCATTCGCAAGCATGGCACCAGAAGAACTTACATAATACCAGTCTCCCTTATCATAAACCCAAGTGCTTGCTTTCATGGATCCTGAAGTTGATAAATAGTACCACTTGCCTTGATCATATAGCCAGTCACCAGCAATCATGGCTCCCGAAGATTTAAAGGCATACCAGTTGCCACCTTGATAGAGCCAAGTTTGATTGAACATGACTCCTTTATCATTCATAAAGTACCAAGTTCCCTTGTCCTTAACCCAATCGTTCTGCACTAATTGACCTTGTTTTTGATAGTACCAGTTTTGGTTTGATTGTAGCCAGCTTTCTGCTTTCACAATCGGATAAAGTTCTTTGAAAGATCCTCCATCATATTTATGACTAATAGACTTTTGTTTTTCAAGTTTCAACTCACTATTGTCATAGTCTGCCCAAGCATATACTTTTTGACCATTGACAGTCTCTGGTAAGGTAGCAGTGTAAGTCTTGGTTTGATAATCCCATTTAGCATCGAGGTAAGTGTATTGATCATTTGATTCTTCAATACGGTAGTAGCCTCTCTTTCCACCTTCATGATGTACATCGTCAACCACTTTCATTGACCAGGTCTTGACTTCATTTCCACTCTTAGCCTCGACCTTGATATCTCCTCTATAGCCATATGGAACATAGAAATTCAGATAACGACCTTCTACGCCAATCATAGACTTGTCCTTTTCTTGACCTAGGAAATTGACAGTCTGATCTTGACCATTGAGACTAACCGTCCACTCGATTTTCTCATTTTTTGGCAAATCCAATACTTTGATATCCACTTCATGACCATTGTTAAACCGAAGAATGTTGCCATCTTGATACTGAACTCCACATTTAACAACCCATTCTTCTTTTAGCTCGAAGGCCTTTCCTGAATGAGGAAAAGCCAGAAAAGCTAAACCTGCTAGAGATAAACCAAATAGGGTGATTTTTTTCATTGTAAATCCTCCTTAACTTTTGTTATGTTAATTATATCACTATGTTTTTAATTTGCAAATATTATCCTAAATATGCAATCAAAAAACCTCTGAGATTCTTCTCAAAGGTTTTGATTTAGCTAATTACTGTTCTCAACTGCTGCAGTGACAAAAGCAGTGTAGAGTTCTTCTGGGCGGTTTGGACGACTTGAAAGTTCAGGGTGATACTGACAAGCCACAAAGAATTTATTTTCAGGAATTTCCACAATTTCTACCAGACGATTGTCTGGAGAAACTCCTGAGAAAACAAAGCCTGCCGCCTCAAACTGCTCACGGAAGGCGTTGTTAAACTCATAACGGTGACGGTGACGGCGTTGCACCACTTCTTGATTGTGATAAGCAGCCGCTGCTTTAGAGCCACGTTTCAACTTAGATGGATAAAGTCCCAAGCGAAGGGTTCCCCCCATATCCTCAACATCAATCTGATCACGCATGATATCAATGATAGGGTATTTTGTTTCTGGTGCAAGTTCTGCAGAATTGGCACCTTCAAGACCCAAAACGTGACGAGCAAACTCGATACAAGTCAACTGCATTCCCAAGCAGACACCCAACATCGGAACATCATTTTCACGCGCATAGCGGATGGCTTGGATTTTCCCTTCCGTACCACGTTGACCAAAACCGCCTGGTACGATGATTCCATCCGCATCAGACAAGAGCTCTGCCACATTCTCTGCTGTCACATCATTGGCATTGATCCAATTGATTTTAACTTCTGCGTCGTTGGCATAACCAGAGTGTTTCAAGGCTTCAACCACAGAAATGTAAGCATCTTGCAACTCAACATACTTACCGACAAGGGAAATTTTAACTTGTTTCTTGAGATTCATGACCTTGTCCACCATGGCTGACCATTCAGTCATATCTGCTACTGGTGCGTCTAGTTTCAAATGGTCACAGACAATTTGGTCCATACCTTGCGCCTGCAAGTTCAATGGAATTTGGTAAAGGTGTTCAACGTCCAACGATTCGATAACAGCTTCTGGTTCCACATCACAGAACTGGGCTAGTTTGTTTTTAATTCCTTGACCAGCTGGTTGTTCTGTACGAATCACCAACATATTTGGTTGAATTCCCAATCCACGCAATTCTTTTACAGAGTGTTGAGTTGGTTTGGTTTTCATTTCACCAGCAGCCTTGAGGTATGGAAGCAAGGTTGTATGGATGTACATAACATTATCCGCACCCACATCTGCCTTCATCTGACGAAGAGCTTCTAGGAATGGCAAGGATTCGATATCCCCAACTGTTCCACCAACCTCTGTGATAATGACATCAGAGTCGGTCGTTACAGCGGCACGCTTGATTTTTTCTTTCAAAGCATCTGTGATATGAGGAATAACCTGAACAGTTGCCCCAAGGTATTCTCCACGGCGTTCCTTACGAAGAACTTCACTGTAAATTTTACCAGTAGTCACGTTGGAATATTTGTTGAGATTGATATCGATGAAACGTTCATAGTGACCCAAGTCCAAATCTGTCTCAGCTCCATCATCTGTCACAAAAACTTCCCCGTGCTGATAAGGGCTCATAGTCCCCGGATCGATATTGATATAAGGGTCAAACTTTTGAATCGTTACTTTGAGACCACGATTTTTCAAGAGACGGCCTAGACTTGCTGCCACAATCCCTTTCCCAATAGACGATACCACACCACCAGTTACAAAAATATATTTCGTAGACATAGATTCCTCTTTCTAAAATGCTCAAGGCCTTGTTGACTAGGAGGGGACATAGGAAACAAGACTCTACTAATAAGATAATCTGGGACGACTGAACCAGATTCACAACTAACACTCTTCGAAAATCTCTTCAAACCGCGTCAGCGTCGCCTTGCCATAGATATGTGTTCCTGACTTTGTCAGTCTTATCTACAACCTCAAAACAGTGTTTTGAGCTGACTTCGTCAGTTCTA
>NZ_CAUQCJ010000049.1:0-10504 GCF_963516515.1 uncultured Streptococcus sp.
TGCCATATTTTTCTCCTTTCGCTTTACAATTGGCTTGAACACCTTTATTGTATCGTGTTTGGAGTTTTTTGGGTATAACCTTCGACGCGCACCCACATAGCGGGTGGTTTTTTTGTCTCGCACCTAGCGGAGCAAGACGGACTAATAGTCACATAATAAAAAGATTTGGTTCTGCTTCTCACAAAACCAAATCTTTTTTATTATGTTAGAAACGAATTGTCTCACGTGTCTTTTCATATGAAGTAACGAAACGGTTGGTTACACCAGGTTCTGCGACTTCCAAAGCTTGCGAAATCTTATCAAATGAAGCATGGTAATCAAATTCTTTTTCAAAGATTTCTAATGAGTCATTAAAGGCTTCCTGAATTCGTTCATCAAATGAGCGGTAACGATTCGAATACTGTAGTAGTTGTTCAGTCAAAGTTGCATATTTAACAATATTATAAGTTTCATCTTCAAGTACTTCCATATCATTTGTTGTAATCTCAAGTATACGGTTTACAACTTCGATATTGACCTGAGCTTCTTCTAGTTCAACCATTAACTCTTCTGTATGGTTACTCGCTGTAAAGAACAACTGTAAGAAATTCTGAGGAATACCTGGAAGATTGCGTTTCTCCATATATCTCTTAATTGTATGAAGACGATTAACATAAATATTTGCCTTTTGGCGAGCATTGATATCATCTTTTTCAATCTGAGCAAGACGTTGACTAAGTTCGACTTGTTCATCCTCAATTTCTTTCAAAGTCGCTTGTAAGTTTTCCAAACGTTCTTCAAGCAATGAATATGGCTCAGAATGTTCCTCTTGTTCTGAAGTTAATTCTAATACAGATTCTTCCAAAGAGTCTAATTCAGTTTGCAATCTATGAACATGACTAACATCTGTTTCAGAAAATAGATAACTCTTACTTAATCGTTTAATATCTTCGACTAAAACAGCGTTACTATCTTTCATGTGTTGCAGATAAGTAGGAAGTGTTGCTACTAAACCTTCTACCACTTTCTGTGCAGCAATTTCTCTTGTAAAGATATCATAAAGTGCATTAATCTCTTCTTGGATTTGAGTATTTTCGTACTCGGCATTATCCAATTCTAGTTGCGCAATATTCTCATGATTTTTCTTGAGAGCTTCATAAAGCAATTGGAAACGCGCTTCAATATCTGTCTCAGAAAAATGATAATTAGCATCTAAAAGCTTACGGTAACCATCTTCTAAATCTTCTAGTTGATCAGGTAGCTCTTTAGATAATGTTGTTACAACTGCTGGTATACGATCAACAATATGTGTCAAAGCCAAGATATGATTTTCAGCATTATCCAAAATCACAGCAGCTTCTACTGGGTCACCTGACGTATTCAAAGTAACAAACTGAGAAAACTCTGATTGGATATTTTCCAATTGTTTTTCAATTTCAGACAAACCTTGGCCATATTCTTCAGAATGATCAGCAACTCGGTGTTGCAACTCTTCAAACAAGTCCAAGGTATGAAGAACACGTCCACTATTTTTAGACTCTTGTTTCTCCAAATCTGCCAAGGCATTGCGAATTGCTGCAATATCTTCTTCAATCAAGGTAATTTGGCTCTCGATTTGATCAATTTGATGACTAGCTTTGAAAAAACGGAATGAGTTGTTATAACCTTCTGCCTCGAAAAGATTATTTTCGATATCTGCAAAAGAGTTAAGAGATAGGTCAACCCATTTTTGGTTCCATTCACGGAAAGTCACTTGACTTTGTCCAATCAAGTGCATATTTTTTACAGCTTCAACTTCATCATTAACTGGAAGATTGTACAGCTCTTCTTTTTTCTCTTCTAAAATTGCTAATTTACTTTCATTGCGCTTCCGTACATAAATTGCTATAGCATATGAAATCAGCAATATAATTGCAATTGCAATTATAAAATATACTACTAGACTATCAGACATATTAAACTCCTTTTTTACTTGAAACAATCGTAATGATTATATCATATTTTTTAGACCAAGGGAACTACTTCTCCCGATTTTTTAGACATCAAGTGTACTATAGACAGCATTTTCTTCGATAAACTCACGACGAGGTTCTACTCTATCCCCCATCAACATATCAAAGATTTTATCTGCTTCTGCAGCATCATCAACAGAAACTCTGGCCATCAAGCGATGTTCGGGATCCATGGTTGTTTCCCACAATTGATGATCGTCCATTTCACCCAAACCTTTATAACGCTGAATGGTCGGTTTGGTTCGACCTTCACTATAACGGGCTAAAGCTTCTTGGAGTTTGATTTCCTGATCTGCACCTGGCTGGATATATTCTTTAATTTCACTTCCAACCTTAACACCGTAGATTGGTGGTTGGGCAATATAAACATAACCAGCTTCTAGGATTGGTTTCATATAACGATAAATCAAGGTTAAAAGAAGGGTACGAATATGAGCTCCATCAACATCGGCATCGGTCATCAAAACGAGTTTTTGGTACCGAGCTTTTGAAACATCAAATTCTGCTCCAAATCCTGTTCCCATAGCTGTAAAAAGACTTCGAATTTCTTCGTTGGCAAGAATTTTATCCATGCTTGCTTTTTCAACGTTCAAAATCTTACCACGAATTGGAAGAATTGCCTGAAATTCACGGTTACGACCTGATTTGGCTGACCCTCCAGCTGAATCTCCTTCGACGATGAAAAGTTCTGTTTCCGCAGGATTGTTAGAAGAACAGTCTGCTAGTTTTCCTGGAAGGTTGGAAATTTCCAAACCAGATTTTTTACGAGTGACTTCACGCGCACGCTTGGCAGCAACACGAGCCTTAGCAGCCAAAATACCTTTTTCCACGATACGCTTGGCAATCTGTGGATTTTCCATAAGGAAATCAGAAAAGGCATCACTGAAGAGACGATTGGTAATCTTGACTACTTCGCTGTTTCCAAGTTTGGTCTTGGTTTGTCCTTCAAACTGTGGATTCGGGTGTTTAACTGAGATAACTGCAGTTAATCCTTCGCGAACATCTTCCCCTGTTAAGTTGTCCTCATTGTCTTTCAGTAACTTATTTTTACGAGCATAATCGTTGATAACACGAGTTAGTGCTGTACGGAAACCTTGCTCATGCGTTCCACCTTCATGAGTATGAATATTGTTGGCAAAACTCATGACATTTTCATGGTAACCCGTTGTGTACTGCATGGCTACTTCAACTGTGATATCATCCATCTCACCGTCTGTGTAGATTGGTGTATCAAAGATCACATCCTTATTCTCATTGATATATTCAACGTAACTAGCAATCCCACCTTCATAGTGGTAATGCTTGGTTTGTTCCAAACCTTGGCGCTTATCTGTGATGGAGATTTGAAGACCGCGATTTAGAAAGGCCAATTCTTGAATGCGTTTATTTAATTTATCAAAATCAAAGGTTGTTATTTCAGTGAAGATTTCTGGGTCTGGTGTGAAGTGAACCGTTGTTCCAGTTCTATCTGTATCTCCGACTACCTCAAGGTCTGCGACGACATGACCACGACGGTATTCTTGGTAATGAATTTTACCGTTTTTGTGGACATGAACGTCTAATTGAGTTGAAAGGGCATTAACTACTGATGACCCTACTCCGTGAAGACCACCTGAAACCTTGTATCCGCCACCGCCAAACTTTCCTCCAGCATGAAGGACAGTAAAGACAGTCTCAACGGCAGGTCGACCTGTTTTTTCCTGAATATCGACTGGGATACCACGCCCATCATCGACAACAGTGATCGAATCATCTGGCTCAATAAAGACTTGAATATGGCTGGCAAATCCTGCCAAGGCCTCGTCGATTGAGTTATCAACAATTTCCCAGACTAGATGGTGAAGACCTTCTTTTGAGGTTGACCCGATATACATCCCTGGACGCATACGAACAGCCTCTAAGCCTTCTAAAACTTGAATTTGACTGGCATCATAATCTTGTGCCTGCAGATTTTTGATTTCTTCTGTCATCTTATTCCTTTTTCTTACATGTCTAATACTTGTCTTAAATTCACGATACTAGTAAACAAGTGGGTAGCTAGTCCAGCAGCTTGACCTGCTTCGATATCAATCGGTCGATCACCAATGACAAGCCCTGAACTAATCTGATACTTTTCTCTTAAATAAATCATGGACTCAGGATCTGGTTTTCTCTTAAAGCCTGAGTTAGAAGTCACCACTTCTGTAAAATAAGCTGCTATAGAGGTTTTTTCTAAAATTTCCAAGACCTGATTATTTCGATGAGAAACCAAAAAATGACGCCCATCTTGATTTGAAATGTCTTCCAATAAACCAGAAACTCCATCAAATAAAATCGGGTGTTCTAGCTCTCTGGCTTCATTTTCCTTGTACTTTTCTAAAAAATTCTCTAAGTTGGGAGCGAATGTCTCAATCGCAAAATCAGTAGAAACCTTTAAAGCCTGATAGACACTGTCATGGTCTTGTGTGATGCCATACAATGCTAATGTTTCAACAAATGCAGCTGTTGAAGTTTCGTAATTATCCAGTAAAGTTCCACCTAAATCCCAGATGTAATCGTGATATTTCATAGCTTTCATTATACCATTTTTTTATGAAAAAAGCGATGATTTCCTAGATTTTTCCAAGTAAAAAACGAGAGAAAGACTCCCGTTTTACTGTTCTTTACCAAAGACATCTCGATATAGCATTCCAGTTCGTAAACTCTCTGCGTCTCCCCCTAATTGATCCACTAACTCGTAGGCAAAGGCAAGGGCTGTCGAGGGACCTCGACTGGTTGTCAAATGACCATCTACCACTACTGTTTCCTTGACGTATTGCCCATCAAGGATTTGCTCTTGAACACCATCATAACAAGTAAACTTCTTGTTTTTCAATGCTCCTGCTTGATTGAGGGCAATTGGCGCCGCACAAATGGCTGCCAGTTTCTTCCCTTCTTGCTCGAAATTTTGCAATTCTTGAATCAAGGCCTGATTGTCACGCAAATGTGCAGAACCAGGCATTCCACCAGGAAGTACAATCATGTCATAGTCTGATAAATCACCATCAAAGATACGGTCTGCTCTTACTTGGATTGCATGCGAACCTGTTACTTGCTCCTCAAATCCTACCATATCACAAGTGATACTTACTCGACGCAAGACATCTACAACTGTCAAAGCTTCAATTTCTTCAAAGCCCTGAGCTAACATAACTGCTACTTTAACCATGATTTTCTCCTTATTTGATTCGTTTTAATACAACCTTTTTCCGTTTGAATGGGACTTTTCCACTCTTTTCTTCAGCTAGATTAGTCTGGTAACTCATCGATAAAAGCAAGCCAACACCAATCAGATTACTAATAATAGCTGATCCTCCTTGTGAAATGAAAGGCAGAGGAATCCCAGTCAAAGGAAGCAAGCCCGTCACAGCACCGATATTTTCAAATATGTGGAAGAGCAACATCATAATCAAACCTGTGGAAATATAGGTGTAGAACTGGTTATTTGATTTGAGAGTAATCTTCAACATACGGTAAATGAGCATGAGATAAAGAGCAATGACAAGGACTGAGCCAATGAAGCCAAAATCTTCTGCGATAACCGTGAAAATCATATCCGACTCGCGAACTGGAATAAGCAGATTCGAAGCATTAAACCCCTGACCAAATAAGCCACCACTGCCAATGGCAATCTGCCCTTGAGCTTGCTGGTAAGTGGTTGTTTGAGCAAAGTCAAAGGGATTAAGCCAAGCCAAGATCCGATTAATCTGGTAGGTCGGCATTCCCAGTTGATGAAGAAAAGCCCTTCCGTCCTTGCTGATAAAAATAGCTAAGAAGCCAGCAATACCTGTTACCGCAGTCACAAATACTGGGATAATAATTTTCCAAGAAACTCCTGATAGCAAAACGATTCCTGAGAAGATGGCCACAAAAACCAAAGCCGTCCCCAAGTCACTTTGAAGTGCCAAAAGAACTAGGACTGGAATGGTAAAGAGAATCATCCAGAAGATCAACAAGAAGTCCAGCGGAACTGTGCGCTTCCATTCCTTATGTTTTTTGGTAAACTGGACAATGACACGAGCCAACATGAGGATATAGGATATCTTCATAAATTCTGACGGCTGGAACAAGGTAACACCATTTACCGATACCCAGTTTTTGGCACCCGTTGATGCAACTAGGCTTGGATTATAAAAGACAATTGGCAAGACCATGAGTCCCAAGCCTAAAATATACAGAAAGGGGGTCACTTTCCAAAGAAATTCTGTATTAAAGAGCATGACCACAAAACCAATCACAAGCCCCAAGGCAATCCAGGCGACCTGCTGCCCTAAAATGGGCAGAATATTGTTTGGATAATCATGACTAACAGCTATATAGATAGCCACCACGCCGATAACCAGTAGAAAAAATACTGGCAATAGCAAACTATAATCGACTCTAGAGTCGAGAGAACGTTTCATATACACTAACCTTATACTTTCATACAATACTATTTATCAAAGTTCATTTAAAAATTTATCAACAGCCTCATCAACTTCGGATCGAGAGACGGTTTTAACAGTCGCTTCTTTTGCTAGAGAAGTCACAATTTGTTTGCCATATCTCTTTCCGACAATTCTCTTATCCAAAATAAGAGTTAAGGAACGTTGGTGTTCGCGTCTCATACTTCTTCCCAAAGCTTGCTTTAAACGAATAATGGCCATTGGCAACTGATAATCATAAAAGGCATTTTTCCCTTCTTGAATTAGTTCCTGATTGATCTTTTTCGTCAAGGGCTCTTGAGGATTTTGGAAAGGAAGTCTTGGTACAACTTGAATCACAAAAGGATGACTTGAAAAATCAACTCCCTCCCAGAAACTTGCTGCACCAAGCAGGATTTGTTGTTCACCTTTTTCAAAGCGCTTCTTAAGCTGATGAACATCCCCATTTTTATACTGGGCCAGATGGCTAACTGGAAGTAAATCCGATACTGCTAGAAGCATGTCTTTAGCAGTAAAGAGAACCAAAATCGGTTGCTGGAAAGCTTGAACATCCATCAGCAAATCAGCTACCTCTTTGGCATAGACTTCTAAGGAGGTTTCTGTTACCAGGGGAAAATCTTTGACCAAGACCACTTCTTGATCCTGTTTTTTACCAGCTTCAATCTTGACAAATTTAGCTTCGGGATAGCCTAACAGGTCTGCCAAAGAAACTCTTTGACTAATCTCAAGAGTGGCCGACACTCCCAAGACTTGACATGAATCAGGCACTAAAGAAGATAGAAGAATACGACCTGATTTTGTAGAAGAAATCTGAATTTTCTTCTGACTCGTTTCAGTTGCTTGAAGCCAGTAATCACCTTCAGCCGTAAAATAGCGAACCAGTTCCTCAAAGCCCTCTACCTCTAATTCTGAAAAATACTGGCGGAGATTGGCAAAAGAATCCAAGATACTCTTCTTAGATTTTCCAGACTGAAATTGTTCTATCAAGTAGATAAACTCAAAGCGAATACTTTCTAGTATTCGTTGTTGGACCTTATTTTGCTCGTCCAGTAAAGCCTTATCAACTAAAGCAATAATAGACTGGATATCGTAGGTCTGTTGAAGCAGATTTTCTAGAGCCAACAAAACTTTTTGGACTTCATCAATAATCAATAAACGGTCGCTGACAAATTCAGGATTATCTTCAAGTCTGGTTACAAGATAGGCATGATTAGTCACTAAAAGCTTACAGGTTTGTGCCCTTTCTTGACTACGTTTCCAGAAATCTTCCGTCACAAATAAGCTTTTAGAAGATAAATTCCCATCATGACGAAGGTCTGTCAGAAAATGTTGGTAACGGTAGAGTTGGCCGATTTCATCCAAATCCCCAGTTTCTGTCTCTGTCAACCAGACCAAGAGTTGCATTTTAAAACGTCTAAATAAGCGATTTTCATCATTTTCCTGCAAGGAACGATAAAAGGCATCCAACTTCAGGTAATTTTGTGGTCCCTTTAAAGAATGAATATCTGTATGGAACACTTCCTTGAGACGTTTACCTTCTTCTTCCATGATTTGATTTTGAAGAATCTTTGTCGGAACGCTAAGGACAATCTGACGATTTTCCACTTGGGACAAAGCGGGTAAGAGATAGCCATAAGTTTTCCCAATCCCAGTTGGCGCTTGAATTAATGATACAGTCTCATCTTTCAATAGCAAGCCAACCTCTTTAGCAAAACTTTCTTGTCGTTCCCTCACTTCAAGGTTCAACAAAGAAATATTTTTAGAAAAATCTTGAGATAATTTTCGTGGCTCATTGGGAGCTGTAGGTTTCTTGAAATATAGCCCT
Source organism: uncultured Streptococcus sp. (assembly GCF_963516515.1). Lineage (GTDB taxonomy): Bacteria > Bacillota > Bacilli > Lactobacillales > Streptococcaceae > Streptococcus. The sequence continues at coordinate 8,259 of NZ_CAUQCJ010000049.1, forward strand.
TGAACTTGGACCAAGTCTGGAGAACCAAGGATAGATTGGTTTCGAAAAATTTCTTCAATAACCAGGTAGGACTCATATAAGAGAGCGTCAGCCATCTCCAGCAAGCGTTCCAAGAGTCCTTTAGGAAGTTGGAGCATCTTTTCTCGTAAAAATAAGAGTAATTCCGCGGTAGCTTGGGCATCTGAAAGGGCTGTGTGGGCATGTTTTAGAGGAATTCCTAATTCTCGACACAAAATCGGCAAACTATATTTTTCCAGTTCAGGGAAAAAGACCTGGGACAATTCTACCGTATCAACACGAGGATTTCTTAGCTCATAACCTTCAAAAAATAAATTTTCCGCCAAAAGATTGGCATCAAACTGAACATTATGGGCTACAAAAATCCCATCCTCCACCAAGTCAAAGATTTTTCTTGCAACTTGCGAAAAATCAGGTGCTTGCGCCAGACGTTGGTCTGTCAATCCTGTCAGTTCTTTGATATGAGCATCCAAGGGTTCATGTGGATTGACATCCGTCGTATAGTGATCGACGATTTTCCCATCCTCAATCACAACAATTCCCACTTGGATAATTTTAGCCTTACTACCTGTGCTAGTTGCCTCTAAATCAACCACAACATAGCGATTACCAATCGTTTTCATTATAAAAAATTATACCAAAAAAAGGGCCATTTGGCACCTGCAAACATGGGATAATTTTCAAACTCAAGAAGATTACTTTTCTTAAAAATCTCAGTAAACAGAGCGTCCTAGCCTACTGATTTTTTGAAAATATTGAAGAATAAGAAAAATTGAGAGAAGAAAGGTTTGCATCTTCCTTCTCTCAACGAATCATTTACTTTATTTAACCATATCAGGATCGTAGTCGTAGAATCCTGTATCAAGGAAACGGTTTTTAGGGTGTAACTTGCGTACTTCCTCATCCAGCAAGAAAGCTTGGTCATGGCTAAAGTTACCCTCTTGGATCAAGCTGCGCGCTTGGATAAAGAGTTTTGCAATCTCAACAAAGTTCTGACCAGGAGTGTAGAGCCCTTCTAGTTTCCAGTGAGTGAAACCATGCTCCACCAACTCTGTCAATTTGGTCATCAAATCAAGGTCATTGTTAGCAAAGATGTGGGTTCCATGATTGTCTTCAAAAATGGAATAGTGGCTCTCAGGGTCACTTGGCTCAGCCAAGAAGAGGTCCCGCTTGCGAGTCTTTTCATCATCGATATGCGTGAAGTTATAGTAGTTTTGCAAGAGCGGACGCTTGGAATGGTGAATAACACTAGCACCATACACCAAAACTTCAGCAGGAATTTCCAAAATTTCTGGCATCTTGAAGAGCTCAGCAGATGGAATTTCACGCGCCAAAACAGCCTCAGATGCGCCAGCCTTTTGTCCCCAGAAGTTTATCTGACGACTACTAGTTACCATAGTCGAAGCATCGTAGATTGTCTTAAATGAATAACCATCACGATTGACCACATAAAAGACACCTGCATCCCCAATTGTAATGTAATCTGTCTTGATTTCTTCCAAGAAATCGAGGAAAGTCTTGATACGGTCCATCATATCTTGGTGCATGAGGGCATTGACCGCAACAATCAATTCCTTACCAGCATCATGAACCAGCTTAGCGATTTCACGCAATTGATCATGACTAAAGGTTGTTGGCAGACGAAGCCCAAAGTCTTTCTCACCGACATAGATACGGTCCACGCCAGCTTCGAGCAGTTGTTCAACTTGTTCAATACTTTCAGCAGTTGCTGTAATAATAATCTTTTCCATAAGAAAAATTATACCACAATTCTGGAAAATCAGCTATTCTTTGAAAATGAAAAGGGACTTTATTCTTTTTGTAACCTTTCTGTAATAATTCTCTGCTGAAAAAATGATAAAATAGGTATGTACTGTAAGGAGAGAGACATGCCCGTAAGAAAATTACAATCCTATGAGGTAGACTATCAAGAAGAATTAAGCCAACAGGTTCCTCGCTATCAAGATTATATACCTGAAGCGCAATCTGATACCAATCTCAAGGAAATCCTATTTTTTGTTAATATAGCTATTTTTTGTATCTGTATTGCTATCTTTAGTTTTATCTTTTTAGCATTAAAATTCTCAACTGTTCTTGCATTTGCCACAGCAATCGGATCCAGCTTACTTGTTTTAAAAGTACAACGGTCTATTATCAAACGAAAACGTAGAAGATAAAATCGAGTAGGGGATAATCTCTAGCCCCTCTCACACCACCGTACATGCCGT
>NZ_CAUQCJ010000050.1:0-10244 GCF_963516515.1 uncultured Streptococcus sp.
GATCCAAGTTTGGAATCTGGTCTTTTTGCACCCAAGAAACTTCTCCTTCTTCTGAAGAGCGAAGAGTACCAGAGAACTCAGTCGCCTTATAACAAACGACAATATAGCGCCCACCTGTATCTAGTGGCCAATTTTTAATGCCGACAAGTTGAGGATTTTGGATAGTCAATCCTGTCTCTTCATAGATTTCACGAATGACAGACTCTGCGAAAGACTCGCCATTTTCTATATGACCTCCTGGAAAGGCATAACCAGACCAGCGATTGGTTTCAGGAGCGCGATACTGCATCACCACGCGCTGCGTTTCGAGGTCTTCAATCAGACAAATGTTTGTTAAAATTGTTAATTGTGCTCGAGACATAAATTTACTCACTTTCTAAAAAAATTAAATATTGAAATCATTTATTTCTATATCATCAAAAGTGTCATAATCTAAGTCATAAATAAATGATATTTCAAAAGTAGCATCTAATTCCGATGACTCATATTCAAATTCGGCATCTCCAGGTTCTTCGTAGAAAGGGCTCTTAGTAACAATACCAAAGTCTATATTCACATCAATATTTACTGTACACTTAATTTTATAAAAGTCATCTTCAATTGTGTATTCTTCAATCCTCACTTCTGTAATAGTTACATATTCAAATTCTCCCCAACCTATACTACCATACGAATTTTCAAAATTCATGTTTGGAAGTTCACTTTTTAAGTATTCCTCTATTACATCACTAATTTCATAATCATTTTCTACAATTTTTAATAATTCAGAAACATCTGTGACTTTTCTTCTTTTAATTACAGATGATTTACTACTTATTGACTGAGAAGGCGATTTTACTAAAGATCTTACTGTACTATCATTTAGAGAAGTTGATACTATTTTAGCAAAATCTAGTAGTGTATCACTAATAGATTTTGCTACTTGAGATGATACTTCCTCTTGTGAGAATTGTTTCATAAATTCCAGTTCATCCATTAAATAAAAATCTGCTCCAGTCTCATTTTTCATTTCCTCAATAAGTTCAATCCTTGGACCAATAATCTGATATTTCTTCTTACCATTTCCATCATTTCCAACACAAACTTTATAGTTTAAATCAGTTTTACTATCCCGTTTTCCATCAGAGGTTACAAAAATGACATGTTTAATTCTATCTTCCTTTGCTTTGTTAATTATATCCTTCCAAATAATTAAATCTCCAAACTTTTGTTGGTATTTTATACCATTATAACTTCTTGATAATTTTTTATTAGCATCATTAAAACCAGGTGGTATCCCATTTTTATATCTTTCTTCTCCTTCCTTTTCAATTTTTGTAATCATATCTTGAGTATATCTCTCTCCTGTTTTACTGTGCATAATTTCAACCAATGCATTAAAAATATTAGTTTGATTCTCACTTATTGAGGAAATCTTCTCAACTAATTTATTTTCTATATTAAGATCTTCTGAGTTTAATAAATCTGACAAATAAGCATTCAATTCTTTTTTATCTATATCATTTCTATACGAGAGACTAGAAAATAGTGTTTTTGCTGCTTCCGACTTCAGCTTATTCCAATTCTTACTGAAATTATTTTTGAATTTTGTTACATTTATCTCATTCAATAACAACGTTTCTGATTTATGAAAGTGGAATTCTAAAGCTACAAGATATGGAATATAAATTTTATCTTGTATACTTTGAATTATCTCAAAATATTCTTTTGATGCTTCTGGTGTAAATCTAAATACATTAAGCAATGAGTTAGTATCAAACACAATGATTGTATTCTCACTTGTCATATTTTCTTTATTAAATGGTTCTCTATAAAAACCATAAAATTCATCTTTATAGTTCATCTTTTTCCTTTCTTTCCTACCCCAACGCCTTGACTTCCAGCATCATATCACGAATCTGAGCTGCCAGTTCAAAGTCAAGCACTTCGACAGCTTCTTGCATTTGTTTTTCCAGTTTCTTGACTAGTTCTTTGCGCTCTTGCTTGTTGAGGCTGTTGATATCGACTTCCTTGTCCTCTTCCTTAGCAACCGCCTTGGTTACGGCAATCAGGTCTCGGATTTCTTTCTTAATGGTTTGTGGAACGATACCATGCTCTTCATTATAAGCCATCTGGATTTTCCGACGGCGGGCAGTTTCATCGATAGCACGTTGCATAGACTGGGTAACCGTGTCAGCATACATGATGACATGGCCTTCACTGTTACGGGCAGCACGTCCAATGGTCTGGATGAGACCACGCTCGTTACGAAGGAAACCTTCCTTGTCAGCATCGAGAATAGCTACGAGACTCACTTCAGGTACGTCAATCCCTTCACGGAGCAAGTTGATTCCGACCAAGACATCAAAGACACCCAAGCGCAGATCACGGATAATCTCCGTCCGTTCCAAGGTCTTGATATCCGAGTGCATGTACTTGACCTTGATACCCATTTCCTTGAAGTAGTCGGTCAAGTCTTCTGCCATCTTCTTGGTCAAGGTTGTAATAAAGGTTCGTTCATTTTTTTCAACACGAGCATTAATTTCACCCAAAAGGTCATCAATCTGTCCCATAGTCGGACGGACTTCCACCTCAGGATCCAAAAGACCTGTCGGACGAATGATTTGCTCAATCACGGTCTCTGTCTGTTCATTTTCATAGTCGCCTGGTGTCGCTGAAACGTAAACAATCTGGTGCACATGGCTTTCAAATTCTTCACGACGGAGAGGACGATTGTCCAAGGCAGACGGCAAACGGAAACCATAATTGACCAGCATTTCCTTACGAGAGCGGTCTCCATTGTACATGCCCTTGATCTGCCCCATGGTCATGTGGCTCTCGTCAATCATGATTAAGAAATCATCCGGGAAAAAGTCGAGAAGGGTATAAGGAGGCTCACCTTCGCTCCGTCCATCCATATGACGTGAGTAGTTTTCGACACCATTGGTATAGCCCATCTCACGCAGCATTTCGATATCATACTCTGTCCGCTGCTTCAAACGCTGAGCTTCAAGTAATTTGCCTTCCTTCTCAAAGACTGCTAACTGCGCCTCCAACTCTGCCTGAATTTTAGCAATAGCAACTTCCATGTGGTCGTCATTGGTCACAAAGTGAGTAGCTGGGAAAATCGCCAAATGATCCACTTCTCCCAATACCTGACCAGTCAGGGCCTCAACCTCACGGATTCGGTCAATCTCATCACCAAAAAATTCTACTCGAAAGGCATGTTCATCACGAGAAGCTGGAAAAATCTCCACCACATCCCCACGCACACGAAATCTTCCCCGTTGGAAATCAATGTCATTCCGCTCAAACTGAATATCAACCAGGTCATTCAAGAGTTTATCACGAGAAATTTCCAGACCTGGCCGCAGACTAACGACACTATCAGCGTATTCCTTGGGCGAACCCAAACCATAGATACAAGAAACAGAAGCCACGACGATGACATCATTACGCTCCAAAAGAGCTGAAGTCGCTGAGTGGCGGAGCTTGTCAATCTCGTCATTGACAGAGCTATCCTTTTCAATATAGGTATCACTAGAAGGGACATAGGCCTCTGGTTGATAATAGTCATAGTAGGAAACAAAATACTCAACAGCATTTTCAGGGAAAAATTCCTTAAACTCCCCATAGAGCTGGCCTGCTAGAGTTTTATTGTGGGCAATGACCAGAGTGGGTTTATTGACTTTGGAAATGACCTGACTCATGGTATAGGTCTTCCCTGTACCAGTCGCCCCCATCAGAATCTGAGCTTTTTCTCCCCCCTCAATATTATCTACCAGCTGCTCGATAGCTTGTGGTTGGTCTCCTGATGGTTGATATTTTGATACTAGTTTAAATTGATTGTCAGTAATGCGGTTAATCATAAGAATCCTCTCTCCATGTGCTATTCCTATTTTAGCATACTTGTAGCATTTTCACGAAGAAAAGGACGGACCGAAGTCACATCCTTTCATTTTCTTTCTTTAATTGATGAGCGAGATAGAAAATCAAAAGTAACAAGACTAAACTTGTCATGATAGAACCTTCTATCCCAAAAGAACCACCTGATAGCCAGCCTTGATTGCCTTGTGGTAAAAAGGTCATCAGCGACGTTCCTGATGGTTGACCACTAACTAAAATCCCAAAGAGATTTCCCTGAGCAAAATTCCAGGCGCCATGAATACCTGCTACACCCCAAACTGTATCTGTTTTGAGAAGGTAAAGTGACATGGCAACTCCGAATAAGAAGAGATTCACTAGAGATAGAGGGGTGAGACCAGAATTGCCCATATGGAGCAGGGTAAAGAATAGGCTAGATATAAGAACAGCTAGTTTTAGATTGGTTCTTGAGGCCAATTGAGGAAGGAGCCAAACACGGGCCACCACTTCTTCTGTTGTCCCCTGTAAAATCCAAAATGGGATAGTAAAGACAACAAAAGTAAGTGAATAAGGATTCAATCGAATGGACTCCAAACGATATTGCCCTAAGGCTACTAAAACTAACAAGGTCAGAAGAAAAAGTGCCAGGCCTAGGCCAAATCCTTTCAGAAGATTGCTGAGGAAATTCTCTCTATAAAATCCTAAAGTTCGAATAGGTCTTTTCTCAACTTTTCTAGTCCATCTAAACACAGTGTTAAGAACAAAACCAAAGGCCAGCAATTCTAAAATTAAACGAAAGTCACTTGTTTTATCCATCAAGCTCTGCTGCAAGGTCTGCAAGTAGCTTGCAAGATTTTGACCAGTCTCTCCAAAATTTCTAGCAAGTCCGATGAGAGCTAACAAACTAATACCATATAAAGTATAAGCCACAAACTCTCCTATGAAGACAAAAGCAAAGGCTAACAAGGGGCTTGTGTAAATGTTTAAACTCATTTTTGAAGTTTCAAAGTCTTTTAAGATTCTTTTGTTCTTCATATCCTTGTCCTCTTTTCTATTATATACTATTATTATAGCACTTTATAGTAGCAATTCAAGAAAGAAAAGAAATAACCTATGTTACATTTTCTGACACAAAAATATAAAAAATTTGCCTTTTTTTACTTTTTCTGATATAATGGGAAAATATTCGGAAAAGGAGACTAAAAATGAAGAAAAAATTTCTAGCATTTTTGCTAATTTTATTCCCAATTTTCTCATTAGGTATTGTGAAGGCAGAAACGATTAAGATTGTTTCTGATACCGCCTATGCACCTTTTGAGTTTAAAGATTCAGATCAAACTTATAAAGGAATTGATGTTGACATTATCAACAAAGTGGCTGAGATTAAAGGATGGAACATTCAGATGTCCTATCCTGGATTTGACGCAGCGGTCAATGCGGTTCAAGCTGGTCAAGCTGACGCTATCATGGCAGGGATGACAAAGACTAAAGAACGTGAAAAAGTTTTCACCATGTCTGATACTTACTATGATACAAAAGTTGTCATTGCAACTACAAAGGCACACAAGATTAGTCAGTATGACCAATTAAAAGGTAAAACTGTTGGTGTTAAAAATGGAACTGCCGCTCAACGTTTCCTTGAAAGTATTAAGGACAAATACGGCTTTACCATTAAAACATTTGACACTGGTGATTTGATGAACAACAGCTTAAGTGCTGGTGCCATCGACGCTATGATGGATGATAAACCTGTTATCGAGTATGCCATCAACCAAGGTCAAGACCTCCATATTGAAATGGATGGTGAGGCTGTAGGTAGCTTTGCTTTCGGTGTTAAAAAAGGAAGCAAATACGAGCACCTGGTTACTGAATTTAACCAAGCCTTGGCTGAAATGAAAAAAGATGGTAGTCTTGATAAAATCATCAAGAAATGGACTGCTTCATCATCTTCAGCAGTGCCAACTACAACTACTCTTGCAGGCTTAAAAGCTATTCCTGTTAAAGCTAAATACATCATTGCCAGCGATTCTTCTTTTGCACCTTTTGTGTTCCAAAATTCAAACAATCAATTTACTGGTATTGATATGGAATTGATTAAGGCCATCGCTAAAGACCAAGGTTTTGAAATTGAAATCATCAACCCTGGTTTCGATGCCGCTATCAACGCTGTCCAAGCTGGTCAAGCAGATGGTATCATTGCTGGTATGTCTGTCACAGATGCTCGTAAGGCAACTTTTGACTTCTCAGAATCATACTACACTGCCAATACTATCCTTGGTGTCAAAGAATCAAGTACCATTGCTTCTTATGAAGATTTGAAAGGAAAGACAGTCGGTGTTAAAAACGGAACTGCTTCTCAAACCTTCCTAACAGAAAATCAAAGCAAATACGGTTACAAAATCAAAACCTTCGCTGATGGTTCATCAATGTATGACAGTTTAAACACTGGTGCCATTGACGCCGTTATGGATGATGAGCCTGTTCTCAAATATTCTATCAGCCAAGGTCAAAAATTGAAAACTCCAATCGCTGGAACTCCAATCGGTGAAACAGCCTTTGCTGTTAAAAAAGGAGCAAATCCAGAATTGATTGAAATGTTCAATAACGGACTTGCAAACCTTAAAGCAAACGGTGAATTCCAAAAGATTCTTGACAAATACCTAGCTAGCGAATCTTCAACCGCTTCAACAAGCACTGTTGATGAAACAACTATCTGGGGCTTGCTCCAAAACAACTACAAACAACTCCTTAGTGGTCTTGGAATCACTCTTGCTCTAGCTCTTATCTCATTTGCTATTGCCATTGTCATTGGGATTATCTTCGGTATGTTTAGCGTTAGCCCATACAAATCTCTTCGCGTCATCTCTGAGATTTTCGTTGACGTTATTCGTGGTATTCCATTGATGATTCTTGCAGCCTTCATCTTCTGGGGAATTCCAAACTTCATCGAGTCCATCACAGGCCAACAAAGTCCAATTAACGACTTTGTAGCTGGTACTATTGCCCTATCTCTCAATGCAGCTGCTTATATCGCTGAAATCGTTCGTGGTGGTATTCAGGCCGTTCCAGTTGGACAAATGGAAGCCAGCCGAAGCTTGGGGATCTCTTATGGAAAAACCATGCGTAAGATTATCTTGCCACAAGCAACTAAATTGATGTTGCCAAACTTTGTTAACCAATTCGTTATCGCACTTAAAGATACAACCATCGTATCTGCTATCGGTTTGGTTGAACTCTTCCAAACTGGTAAGATTATCATTGCCCGTAACTACCAAAGTTTCAAGATGTATGCAATCCTTGCTATCTTCTATCTTGTAATTATCACACTTTTGACTAGACTAGCGAAACGCTTAGAAAAGAGGATTCGTTAATGGCAAAATTAAAAATTGATGTAAATGATTTACACAAAAACTACGGAAAAAATGAAGTTTTAAAAGGAATTACGACTAAGTTCTATGAAGGAGATGTTGTTTGTATCATCGGTCCTTCAGGTTCTGGTAAATCAACCTTCCTTCGTAGCCTTAATCTTCTAGAAGAAGTTACGAGCGGTCACATCACTGTGAACGGTTATGACTTAACTGAAAAAACAACTAACGTTGACCACGTCCGTGAAAATATCGGGATGGTGTTCCAACACTTCAACCTCTTCCCACACATGTCTGTTTTGGACAACATCACCTTTGCTCCTATTGAGCACAAGTTGATGACCAAGGAAGAAGCTGAGAAATTGGGAATGGAGTTGCTTGAAAAGGTTGGACTAGCAGATAAAGCTAATGCCACCCCAGATAGCCTATCAGGTGGTCAAAAACAACGTGTGGCCATCGCTCGTGGACTAGCAATGAATCCAGACATCATGCTCTTTGATGAACCAACTTCTGCCCTTGACCCTGAAATGGTCGGAGACGTACTAAACGTTATGAAAGACTTGGCTAAACAAGGCATGACCATGATTATCGTAACCCATGAGATGGGGTTTGCTCGTCAGGTTGCCAACCGCGTTATCTTTACTGCAGATGGTGAGTTCCTTGAAGACGGAACACCTGACCAAATCTTTGATAACCCGCAACACCCACGTCTGAAAGATTTCTTGGACAAGGTCTTAAACGTCTAAACTCAAACTGTGAGGATTTCCTTGCAGTTTTTTTCTATCTCGTATTGGATTTTTTGATTTTTCGGAAAATTATGTTAGAATTAAGTTTATGAATGAGGTTTCCTCATACCTAGCAAGACTAGGAATAAAAATAGAAATTAGGTAGCTAGATGTCATCTAAGGTTATTGTTACAATTTTCGGTGCGAGTGGAGACCTGGCTAAACGCAAGCTCTACCCTTCCCTTTTTAGACTATATAAATCCGGCAATCTTTCCGAGCACTTTGCCGTCATTGGAACTGCACGTCGTCCTTGGAGCAAGGAATATTTTGAATCTGTAGTAGTCGAATCTATCCTTGATTTGGCAGATAGTACCGAACAGGCTCAAGAGTTCGCTAGCCACTTCTACTATCAAAGTCATGATGTCAATGATACAGAACACTACATTGCTTTGCGTCAATTGCAGGCTGAACTAAATGACAAGTACCAAGCTGAACACAACAAGCTCTTCTTCTTGTCTATGGCTCCTCAGTTCTTTGGAACTATTGCTAAGCACCTCAAGTCTGAAAGCATTGTAGATGGTAAAGGTTTTGAACGTTTAATCGTTGAGAAGCCATTTGGTACAGATTACGCAACTGCAAGCAAGTTAAATGATGAACTCCTAGCGACATTTGACGAAGAACAAATTTTCCGTATTGACCATTATCTTGGTAAGGAAATGATCCAAAGTATCTTTGCAGTTCGCTTTGCAAACTTGATTTTTGAAAATGTCTGGAACAAGGACTTTATCGACAATGTTCAAATTACCTTTGCAGAGCGCTTGGGTGTAGAAGAACGTGGTGGCTACTATGACCAATCTGGTGCCCTCCGCGACATGGTACAAAACCATACTTTGCAACTGCTTTCGCTCCTCGCCATGGACAAGCCAGCCAGCTTCACTAAAGACGAGATTCGTGCTGAAAAGATTAAGGTCTTTAAAAATCTCTATCATCCAACGGAGGCAGAGCTTAAAGAACACTTTATCCGCGGTCAATACCGTTCTGGTAAGATTGATGGCATGAAATACATTTCTTATCGTAGCGAGCCAAATGTAAATCCAGAATCAACAACTGAAACCTTTGCATCTGGTGCCTTCTTTGTAGACAGCGATCGCTTCCGTGGTGTTCCATTCTTCTTCCGTACTGGTAAACGTCTGACTGAAAAAGGAACTCATGTCAACATCGTCTTTAAACAAATGGACTCTATCTTTGGAGAACCACTTGCTCCAAACATTTTGACCATCTATATCCAACCAACAGAAGGTTTCTCTCTTAGCCTAAATGGGAAGCAAGTAGGAGAAGAATTCAACTTGGCTCCTAACTCACTTGATTACCGTACAGATGCGACCGCAACTGGTGCTTCTCCAGAACCATACGAAAAATTGATCTATGATGTCTTAAATAATAACTCAACTAACTTTAGCCACTGGGATGAGGTTAGTGCGTCATGGAAATTGATTGACCGTATCGAAGAACTCTGGGCTGAAAATGGTGCCCCACTTCATGACTATAAAGCTGGAAGCATGGGACCTCAAGCAAGCTTTGACTTACTTGAAAAATTCGGTGCCAAATGGACTTGGCAACCAGATATCGCCTATCGTCAAGATGGTCGTTTAGAATCATGACCACCCGTCAAGATGGTCGTTTAGAATCATGACCACCCGTCAAATAGGTGGTTTGAACCAGGGCTATAAGCCCAAATCACCAGCCAGCGCCTAAAGACGCTGGCTTTCACGTTGTTCAATCCTTATTGCTCTTGACTCGTCACTTGCCTCTTAATACTCAATAAAAATCAAAGAGCAAACTAGGAAACTAGCCGCAGGTTGCTCAAAACACTGTTTTGAGGTTGTAGATAAGACTGACGAAGTCAGTCACATATATACGGCAAGGCAACGTTGACGTGGTTTGAAGAGATTTTCGAAGAGTATAAAGAGGCTTTAGTATTACTTACCACTATCCCTAAAGGGAGCCTCATATTCTTTTACACTTAATTTATCTAGTGCTATATCATGCTTTACTCGCTCTCAAATTTCCATACTCGTGAAGAAATCATCCACTGGATCATTTCTTTAATCTTGAATATATTTCTTAATTGTGGCTTCATTAAGCCCTACTGTGCTCACATAATAACCTTCTGCCCAGAAATGCCGATTCCCAAACTTGTACTTGAGATTGGCGTGTTTGTCAAACATCATGAGTGCACTTTTACCTTTTAAATAACCCATGAAACTTGAAACACTTATCCTTGGTGGAATACTTACTAACATATGTACAT
>NZ_CAUQCJ010000051.1:0-10196 GCF_963516515.1 uncultured Streptococcus sp.
GGTGCCCACGGAGGACTTACACCTCAGATATACGACATGCCCGTCGTACTACAAACAAATCGGAGGTGTTAGCCTCCAATTTGTTCTATTTATTTTTTATGGTTTTTTATTGTAAAGTAGACCCAACCGAATGAACATAGGTTGTCGAAAGCAAATGTAAAAACTGCAAGGATGATAGCTCCTGTATCTAAATAACCTCTTTCAAGACCGTTTTTCAACAACAACAAGCCTGTAGTTTCGACAAAGATCAAAAATAAAAATATATATAAAATTTTCACATTAAGCATATTGTTACCGCTTTCTTTTTATTTGGTTTTATTGTATAATAAAAGTTGAAAAAAATCAAAAATAAAAAGGAGTTTCCGTTATGTCTAAGATGTTTAAATGCATGTGTTTGCTAGTTATGTCTATTTTCTGTATGTCTAGCATTTCCCCGTCGCTTGTTGTTTTTGCTGATGATAGCTTATCGGCAAACTCTAAAGTTGTATCTGGTGAGGCTCAGTTTGAGAATGGCTCATCAGTGCGGTTCGGAGATACGCAAGTAAATATTTTAAGTGATGAAGTTCTTGAGGTGGTCAATCCAGATGGAAGTGTAGACACTATTGAACAACGTGCTGATGGTGTCTATGTCAATGGGTCATTCTATATGGCTTATCAAAAGAATGAAATCGACCTAAATATATCTTTTAGATCATACGATCCTAATGTTTGGAATTACGTCAACACAATACATGGGAATAAACTAGCCAACACATTCGCTAACTTCATGATTCAAACTGGAATATCCGCGTTTTTTGCTATTATAGGTTCTATGGTGGGTGGCCCATGGAGTGGCATAATTAGTGGAGCATATATTGGTACGCAAGCTTATGAGAGTTACTTGGAGTCACAAAGCCCATATCCATACTACATAACAAATACTTATATCCATGTTGCTCAAAGAAAATGGAAGTTTATCACTGGATACTATAGAAACTCAGATTATACTGGGTATGAAAAAACCGAAACAACCTACGTGAATTTCTAAAATATAAACCCTGCCTTTATATCTAGGCAGGGTTTATATTTTAGTTAATTGCTCAAGTAATTTGTAAGCATAATACTTGCGAAACTCTATTTGCTCAAGCAGTTCAAAAGCTCTTGTTTTTTATCCTCAAGCTCAGCTCTCCTTTGCTCGATTTCTTCACGTTTTTGGGCGATTTCTGCTTGCGCCTCGGGAGTTTCCAAAGTGCCTTGTGACTTGTGAAATTCTACTAGCATATCAACGATTTTTGGGTCTAATTCATTGACATAATCAGGATTTGACCATTTCGGCATGTTGCTTGCAGGTGCTTGCTTTTTACCGCCTTTTTTGGCGTTTTGGCTTGTTGTTCAGCTTTCTGACTGTAGTTGACCTCGTGGAATTTTCGTGCTTGATATGATGCGTTTTATTATGAGAAGATTTACTTCATTTTTTGCTGAAATTGGGCTCTTGCCCAAGCTCTATCAACATAGTTGTTTTCCAAATTAGAAAAGTGAGAATACAAGCACGGCCAAGGCTGCACCGATAACAGGGCCTACAACTGGAATCCAAGCGTAAGACCAGTCTCCGTCTCCCTTGTTTGGAATTGGCAAGATGCTGTGCATGATACGAGGTCCAAGGTCACGCGCAGGGTTCAAGGCATAACCTGTTGTCCCACCTAGTGATAGACCGATACCGACAATCAAAGTTCCGACTGCAAATGTTCCTATACCTGCCTGAAAATCGTACAGCCCTAAAGCAAAGATTGTCAACACCAAAACAAAGGTTCCAAGGATTTCGCTAATCAAGTTAGAAACTGTATCCTTGATAGCTGGACCAGTACTGAAGGTTGCCAGGATATTGCCTGCATTTTCTTCTGCCTCATAGTGCGGTTTGAATTGCAACCAAACCAAAATCTGACCCAGCATAGCCCCTGCGAACTGAGCTAAGATATAAGGGAATACTGATGCCCAAGGCAAACCACCTTTTAAGGCTACACCAATAGTCACAGCTGGGTTTAAATGAGCTGGACTGAGCTTGCCAGATACAAAGACCGCAACTGCAACCGCAATCCCCCAACCCATGGTAATCACAATCCAACCTGCACTGTTGCTCTTGGTTTTAGGAAGAACCACACCTGCTACAACACCGTTCCCTAGAAGAATCAGGATTAAAGTCCCTAGAAATTCTCCAAATAATTCATTCATCATCTTTCTGTCTCCATTAAAAAGAAGGGACGGGCGACAAGGAATGCTACCCTCCACCTCTTTTCCTTTTTCTTAATTTTTTAATTCTGCTAAATCGTTGTTAGCGAGAGCTGCTTCGACATCCGCACGGTAGACTGCTTTTTCTTCTTCTGACCAGTCATAGAATCGTCCCATTTCATCCAAAACTGGCTCAACGATGCTATCCAAGCTATCACGCATAAAGAGCATGTGGTTGGTACGACGAAGGAGGAAGTCAACTGGGCTAAGAGCCAACTCATTGCGCATTGCATAGTGAAGGGACAAGGTATCTGCCAAGCTGAGTCCTGGCGCTTGTTCCAAGCTGTGAGCAAGGGCAAAGACTTTCGGTGCATTTGAACCATAGAGATTTGCTAGGTAATGAGCTTCCTTGCTATCCAAACCACGTGATACTCCAAGTTGCGCAAAGGCTTCGATTTCTGAGTCCACATTTGCTGGGTTCAATTCTCCACCTGAAACAGGGTAAGTCTTAGAGTTGATGAGTTTAAAGCTACGGTCAAATTCTGCTTTGAGGATGTCAACCACGCGCTCCATAGCTCCTTCAGCCATCTTACGGTAGTCTGTGATTTTACCACCAGCAAGGGTCAAAAGACCATTATCATCACGGTCCAAGCTCGAACCACGAGAAACTGCAGATGGATCCAAATGTTTCTCAGATGTGCTGCTTTCAAGCTTGCTGACAGCAGATTCAACATCTTCACGCGTTTTTTCTTTAGAGAGATAAGATTCAACAGTCGCAATCAAGTTGTTAAAGCTTTCATCACTGATGGTTCCGTTATTTCCTCCATTGTAGTCAGAAGCGCTATTGCCTGCGATCAATGGACGAAGACCTGCCCAGCTACTTTCGATATCATCAATGGTGATGTTGGCTTCTGGGAAGCGGTTGTTGACAATGCCAAGTAGATAATCTACATCTTCCTGCGTCACTTTTGGATGTTCCAAATCGCCTGTGTAGTCTGTATCCGTTGTACCAAAGTAAGTCTTGTTTTCACGTGGGAGAACAAAGACCATCCGACCGTCACCCAAACCTGTGTCAAAGTAAACTGGCTGTGAAACCTTGATCTTACTTGAATCCACTACCAAGTGAACTCCCTTGGTTGGACGCATTTGTGAGAATTGTGTTCCCTTATTAGACAAATTGCGTACCTTATCGCTCCAAGGACCTGTCGTATTAATAACCAGACGGGCCTTGATTTCAAAGACTTGGTCTGTCAACAAATCACGAGCTACCACACCTGTAATCTTGCCACTTTCGTCAAAGAGGAAGCCTTCTGCCTTCACGTGGTTGGCAATGAGGGCACCATCTTGGTTGGCACGTTTGATGTTTTCAATCACGAGACGCGCATCATTGTTACGGAAGTCAAGGTAAACCCCACCTCCTACCAAGCCTTCTTTCTTCAAGTTTGGTTGGCGTTCCAAAACTTCTTCCTTGCTCAAAACCTTGTTGGCAGCTGGCGTGTTATTAACCCCTGCCAAAAGGTCGTACAAATCCATGGCTACTTTAAGACGGAAGAGACTAAATGTTGCTCCATCCTCATCATATACTGGCAAGAGCATTGGGTCTGGTTTTGGAATATGTGGTGCAATTTGTTGGACCACTGCACGTTCTGAAACCGTATCTGATACAACTTCTACGTCAAATTGCTTAAGGTAACGCAGTCCCCCATGAACCAATTTAGTTGAACGGCTAGATGTTCCTTCTGCGAAGTCTTGCATTTCAATCAAACCAGTATCTAGACCACTAGCTGCAGCCTGTAAAGCTACACCAGCCCCTGTGATCCCCCCACCGATAATCAAGAGATCCAAGGTGCGTTCCTGCATTTTTTTAATTGATAATTCACGTGTTTTCTTTGAAAATTCCATATCTACACACTTTCTAATTAAGTCGCTTTATTCTTCCAGTATTATACTCTTCGAAAATCTCTTCAAAGCACGTCAGCGTCGCCTTACCGTATGTATGGTTACTGACTTCGTCAGTTCTATCTGCAACCTCAAAGCAGTGCTTTGAGCAACATGCGACTAGCTTCCTAGTTTGCTCTTAGTATTAGTCATCGATTTCCGCAAAGACTTGCGTTGCTTTCACAGCCTTCTTCCAGCCCTTGTAGAGTTGTTCCTTGCGCGATTCGTTCATGGATGGTTCAAAGAGTTCTCCTGTCTCGTTCAATAGTTTCAACTCATCCAAGTCCTTCCAGTAGCCTACTGACAAACCTGCCAAGAAGGCTGCCCCTAGAGCTGTTGTTTCCAAGTTTTTGGCGCGTGCGATGTCAATTCCCAAGATGTCAGCTTGGAACTGCATGAGGAAGTTGTTCATAGCTGCACCACCGTCTACTTTCAAGACCTGTATAGCTGTCTGAGCATCCACTTGCATGGTGTCGATGATATCACGTACTTGATAAGCGATAGATTGCAAGGTTGCCTTGATAAAGTCTTCTTTACTTGTTCCACGAGTCAAGCCAAAGACAGAACCGCGAGCGTTTTGGTTCCAGTATGGAGCTCCTAGACCTGTAAAGGCTGGAACGACATAAACTTCATCATTGTTGTGAGAATCACGAGCGTATTTTTCAGATTCTGGTGAATTTTCAACCATGCGAAGACCGTCACGAAGCCACTGAATAGCACTTCCTGCGATGAAGATTGAACCTTCCAAGGCATAGTAAACCTTGCCATTGATTCCGTAACCAATGGTTGTCAAAAGGTTGTTCTCAGACAACTGCATCTCTTCCCCAGTATTCATGATGATGAAAGAACCTGTTCCATAAGTATTCTTGACCATACCTGGTTCAAAGGCCAACTGTCCAAAGAGGGCTGCTTGTTGGTCCCCAGCCATACCTGAGATTGGCACTTGTCCACCGTAGAAATGGAATGGCGCTGTCTTACCGTAAATTTCAGAGTTAGAACGAACTTCTGGAAACATAGCCTTAGGAATGTTGAGGATTTCCAAAATCTCATCATCCCATTTGAGTTCTTTAATGTTATAAAGCATGGTACGAGCTGCATTTGAGTAGTCCGTCACGTGAGCCGCACCGTCAGTCAATTTCCAAACCAACCAAGTATCGATGGTACCAAAGAGCAATTCCCCTTTTTCTGCTCGCTCTTGAGCGCCTTCTACATGGTCCAAAATCCAACGAACCTTGGTAGCAGAGAAGTAAGCATCGATGATCAAACCAGTCTTTTCATGGAATTTTTCCACATAACCTTGACTTTTTAGTTGTTCAGCCAGAGGAGCTGTCTGGCGTGACTGCCAAACGATAGCGTTGTAGATAGGGAGCCCTGTTTTCTTATCCCAAACGACCGTTGTTTCACGTTGGTTGGTAATCCCGATTGCCTCAATCTGACTTGGTTTCACACCACTTTCGATGAAAGCACCCGCGATAACTGACTGGACGGAGTTCCAAATTTCATTAGCATTGTGCTCAACCCAACCTGCTTGAGGGAAAATCTGAGTGAACTCTTTTTGACTCGAGCTAACTTTTTCTCCTTTTTTGTTGAAAATAATGGCACGAGAACTTGTAGTTCCCTGGTCAATAGCCATGATGTATTTTTCTTGTGACATGTGCTGTCCTCCTGATAAAGATCTTGAGGATGTCTCCTCTTTACAGTAACTAGTATACAAAATAAAGCGCTTTCTTGTTTATCAACTTTTTTTAATTTTTAAAAAAATGTGAGGAGATTGTGTGAATTTCACAAAAAAGGCCTGGAAGAACCAAGCCTTTTAAGTGAATAATAACTGACGAATCGCCGCCAAATCTTCCATATCCAAGTCATTTTTTAAATAATAAACTGGTGTTTGTTCCTTCTTATGAATCGGGTTATTGGTAACCAGCAAATCATAATGTCGAGTTCGGTCATAGGCTTCAATGGTAATAAAACGATTGTATTCCAAATACCGTTTCAAAATGGCTGCCATCCTTGAAAAGACAAGAAAACCAGATGTCAAATCCAGACCAATCCGCATATGCTGGCCACCATTTTCAGCCATATATTCGATTAACTGGAGCCATTCCCAGAGAATTTTCTTATCCAAATCCGTCCCCTGCTGAAAGGCAGGTAGAGCATGAAAAATCTCCTCTGTCGTTCCCCTAAAATCATGTTCCATCAGCAAATAAGGATGGCGATTCTCTAACTGGTACTTGTAGCGATCCTGTAAAATATAGCCCTTATAGAGATAGACTTGAGCACAAAGCTGACTGAGTTCATAGGTGACATGGTCCTCTGTATAACCGCCCAGCAACTCCTCCTTCTTCATTTCTTGAATCAATTGCGTCAGCAAATCTGCCAACTGCCCTCCAAAACCAAGGATATACTCCATAGTATGAAGAGGAAGAATGCGATGAGATAGGAGGAAAGAGAATAAAATCATCATCTCCCCATCCTCAGTTCCGAGAGGGATGTGTTGCCCAGCAAAAAAGGACGGAGCCTTTCGATGCAAACGAAGGTAAAAAATATTGTCAAAATAGCCATGCATTTTCTCTTCTATGACTTGAAACTGACAGGCATTGACCCGAAGACGTTGTTGACTGATGTGAGCCCAGAGAATCAAATCTAATTTCTGCCCCGAAGACAAACTCGCACCGCAGATTTCTTCTAGTGTAGCAATTTCCTGTTTTCTCTCTGGTTTCTGCATGTGACCTTCCCACTCCTGACTGGACCAGACCTTGCGGAAAAGACAGAAATAGAAATAGCGAATCTGATGCTCTGGACCTCGCCAACGTCCATTTTGGATGGATAAATCAAATTCTGACAAAATCTGATTTAAGCTAGCTAAGTGACGGCCAAGCGTAGCCTCACTAATCATCAATTCTTGAGCCAGCTGATGGGCTAAAAACTGTTGGTGGTAGAGAAGATAGACCAAAATCTGGTATTTAACAGCATTCTCCAAAAACAAGCTCCGAATATCTCTCCCCTTGGTAGCTGCACCGATTGATAGACGCAGATTTTCATCTTCTAAGTGAATAGTCAGCTCTAAGCCACTATCCAAAGCCTTATCATTGAGCAGGGTGACATATTTGGTTAGGGTTGCTTTTGAAAATCCTGTTTCCTCCATTACAGCCTTGACGGTCGTCTGAGACTCTTGTAATAGAAAGGAAAGGATTGAAAATTGGCCAGATTCAGCCTTTTCCATCAAATCTCCTAAATACATTTGTTACCCCTTTCATTTTCTACCTTAAGCATAGCATAAATCTTACAAATGCTGAAATAATCTGTTTCTCTTTTTATTTTCATGCTGATTTCCTGGTCCATTATCCTAAAAATCAGCAAACACACGGCTCCCTCTTTGAGCATTTTTATGCTAAAATAGTAGATATGGATAAAATTATTAAAACTATATCAGAAAGCGGAGCCTTTCGTGCTTTTGTCCTTGATAGCACAGAAACCGTCCGTACTGCTCAAGAAAAACACCAAACCCAAGCTAGCTCAACTGTAGCGCTTGGTCGAACTCTTATCGCTAGCCAGATTCTCGCAGCCAATGAAAAAGGAAATACCAAACTAACAGTTAAGGTGCTGGGATCTAGCTCTCTAGGTGCTATCATCACCGTCGCTGATACCAAGGGGAATGTCAAAGGTTACGTTCAAAATCCTGGTGTTGACATCAAAAAGACTGCAACTGGTGAAGTTCTAGTCGGACCTTTTGTTGGAAATGGTCAATTCCTCGTTATCACAGACTACGGTACTGGAAATCCTTACAACTCTATGACTCCTCTCATCTCTGGGGAAATCGGTGAAGACCTTGCCTTTTACCTGACTGAAAGCCAACAGACCCCTTCTGCAGTCGGTCTCAATGTCCTTTTAGACGAAGAAGACAAGGTCAAGGTTGCAGGTGGTTTCCTAGTTCAAGTCTTGCCAGGAGCCAAGGAAGAAGAGATTGCTCGCTTTGAAAAACGCATCCAAGAAATGCCAGCTATCTCTACTCTTCTCGAAAGTGAAGACCATATCGAAGCCCTCCTCAAGGCAATCTACGGTGACGAGGCCTACAAGCGTCTTTCTGAAGAAGAAATCCGTTTCCAATGTGACTGTAGCCATGAGCGCTTTATGAACGCTCTTGCTAGCCTTCCAAGCTCAGACTTACAGGAAATGAAAGAGGAAGACCACGGGGCAGAAATCACTTGTCAATTCTGCCAAACTACTTACAACTTTGATGAAAACGACCTGGAGGAACTCATTCGTGACAAATCTTAATACACCCTTTATGATTGGCAATGTTGAGATTCCCAATCGTACCGTTTTAGCGCCCATGGCCGGTGTGACAAACTCAGCCTTTCGTACCATCGCAAAAGAGCTTGGGGCTGGACTCGTTGTCATGGAGATGGTCTCTGACAAGGGAATCCAATACAACAACGAAAAAACCCTGCACATGCTTCATATCGATGAAGGCGAAAACCCTGTTTCTATCCAACTTTTTGGTAGTGATGAAGACAGCCTCGCACGCGCAGCAGAATTCATCCAAAAAAACACCAAAACCGATATCGTAGATATCAACATGGGCTGCCCAGTTAACAAAATCGTGAAGAATGAAGCTGGAGCTATGTGGCTCAAGGATCCAGATAAGATTTACTCTATCATCAACAAAGTCCAATCTGTCCTTGATATCCCTCTTACTGTCAAAATGCGTACAGGCTGGGCTGACCCATCTCTTGCCGTAGAAAATGCCCTCGCTGCTGAGGCAGCAGGTGTTTCTGCCCTCGCCATGCATGGCCGTACCCGTGAGCAAATGTATACAGGTCACGCAGACCTTGAGACCCTTCACAAGGTCGCTCAAGCTTTGACCAAGATTCCATTTATCGCCAACGGTGACATCCGTACGGTCCAAGAAGCCAAACAACGCATCGAAGAAGTTGGTGCTGATGCAGTCATGATTGGCCGCGCTGCCATGGGAAATCCTTACCTCTTCAACCAAATCAACCATTACTTTGAAACAGGAGAAATCCTACCTGATTTGACCTTTGAGGACAAGATGAAAATCGCCTACGAACACTTGAAACGCTTGATTAACCTCAAAGGGGAAAATGTCGCAGTTCGTGAGTTCCGTGGCCTCGCTCCTCACTACCTCCGTGGAACATCTGGCGCTGCCAAACTCCGTGGAGCCATTTCACAAGCTAGCACCCTGACAGAGATTGAAGCTCTCTTACAATTGGATAAGGCTTAAAATGGTTCATACTGCTCTACTGATTATCGATATGCAAAAAGCATTTGATAAACCTATCTGGGGAGAACGGAACAACCCTCAAGCTGAACAACAAGCATTGAGGGTACTGGCATACTTTCGTAAACACGCTCTTCCAGTCTTACATGTTCAACACATATCTGACAATCCCCAGTCGCAATTTCATAACAAACAAAATCAGGAGTTTAAAAGTGGATTTGAACCAGTTGCTTCCGAACCTGTCTTTCAAAAAACGGTTAATAGCGCCTTTATTGGAACAAATCTTGAAACATATTTACGAAAAAATCAGATTGGTCATTTAGTCCTTGTTGGTTTGACTCTGCCTCATTGTGTATCTACTACGACACGAATGGCAGCAAATCTTGGTTTTGAAGTCACTTTACTAGCAGATGCTACTGCCAGTTTTACCCTCTCTAACAAAAACGGTCAAGCCATCTCTCCTGAGACTATCCATGAGATTAATCTCCTTTCTCTACAAGATGAGTTTGCTCAAATTCTTACTACAGAAGAATTTTTAACCCAAGTACAAGTATAAAATAATCCGTCAACTCTTATTGAGCTGACGGATTTTGAATACAGTAATGTAGTGAACCGAAACACAAATAGGTAAATTTGGACCTTATACTCTTCGAAAATCAAATTCAAACCACGTCAGCGTCGCCTTACCGTACTCAAGTACAGCCTGCAGCTAGCTTCCTAGTTTGCTCTTTGATTTTCATTGAGTATTAGAACTGGTGATTAACAATTATTCATAAATGTCTATAGATTCACTCAGAACTGACCATACTAG
>NZ_CAUQCJ010000052.1:0-9757 GCF_963516515.1 uncultured Streptococcus sp.
TTTTTTGCCATTTTTTGCCCTAAAAGTTGTCAAAAGCATTGGCGACTTCTTTTTGTTGAGTTGGGAATAGGTGAGAGTAGATGTTGATTGTTGTATTAATACTACTGTGTCCCAGTCGTTTCATAAGTGTAAAAAATATATAATCTTTTCCTTCGCCATTTCTGAGTCCTTTTGAAACTAGAAACGCTGCATGTGAGTGTCGGAAATCGTGATTACGAATCATTTTTAATGATGCAGGCATTCTTTTTTTCAATTTAATCTTTTGATTAGAAACCATTGGAGCAGTTAGTTGTAAAGGACTGTCTTGAAAGATTTGTAAGTCTTCTGTATTGTCCGTAAACTCTACTAATAGGTGAGCTTGTTTTTCTTTCCATTCCGTTAGTTCTTGAACGAATGCTTTATGAATATAAATTCGACGATTGGATTGAGTAGTTTTTACCGTTCCGATATGGACCTTGTTATTACGAAAGTAAGCAGAATACTTAATATCGATATAACCCTCTGATAAATTAATCTGTTTCCAAGTTAAGGCCAATGCTTCGCCAACACGAACGCCTGTAAACATCAGCACTCGATAAAATAGCTGAAACATATATTCATCTTCTGTGAACAGAGAATCAAATAGCTTGAATTCTTCAGGAGTGAAATAAGACATCTCCTTGTGTTTATCAGGTAGTTTTCTTAGTCCATTGCATGGATTATCTTGTCTAAGACGATTAGCGACAGCAATATCAAACATTTTATGTAGAAAAATCATTAGCTGATTAACGGTCGTGCTTGATAGTGTTCCCCCTTTGACACTTGGTTGTTTGACCAACCAATCTCTAAATTTTTTTACTTCATGGATAGTAATGGCAGACATATCTGCATGCTCAAAAAACTTAGAGACATATTGGTTATAATAGGATATCTGTGTATCAATGGTACCACGTTTATTCCCACGGAGTTCATCTTCTTGTTGAACTAAAGAGTAAAGGTGAGAAACAGATATTTTATCTTTAATATGAACTTGGTGAAGTTTGTTTAATCGATAATCTGCTTCATATTGAACAGCTTCTTTACGAGTGGTAAATCCTGACTTTCTATGCCGTTTGATTTCACCAGTCAATGGGTCTATGCCATCGGTAATATCTACTTTCCATTTTCCCTTGTATCCTTTGATAACTGACATATTATTTTCCTCTTTCTATGTCAGTAGCGAAGAGTACAGTATCTATTATATCATTTTTTGAGATGATTTTGAATCCAAGAATTTCTTCGGCAATAGTCTTTGGTATTCTTCCAATCCTTTTGTTTTTATAAAGTTGAAAACCTCTTTCGACAAGTAATTTTTTACCCTCTCGTATAACACGTCTAGCTGTGCCTTCTGGATATCCTTGATTTGCGATATCTATGTAGGTAACTGTTTGAATTTCTTGCATTTATTCATTCCTTTCCTTTTTCTTATTCAATTCTAAAAATAATTGGTACGATTTGTCTTGAATAGTTTCTTCTCTATCAGTCTGATTTTTAAAGGGGTTTGGTAATTTATTGCCATGGTCTATATAAAACATCTGGTCCATTGGTTTGTACTTGTAAAATTGCAGATGCTCTTTTTTGACTTCGACTACTAAGGATAATCTTCTCATTAGTTGGCCCCAAGAATCGATATGACTTGTTTTTCTTTGATTAGTTAATTCTAAAAAGAAATCATAGGGAGAGTAGGGGCTAGTGATGATATAAATATTAGCTAGTAACGGCTTATCAAAATAACGACTACTTGCCATCGCTTTAACATTGTAAGGATCAAACATTTTGAGTAAGTCTGAGTAGTCAAATTGATGGGGGCGTAATTCGTCTAAGATAATCACGTGTTCTAAATTGTATTGTTGAAAAGGGTCACGGATTGAGCCCGTAATAAAATAGTTAAGGTCATACTGTTCTGCGTATTGACGTGCTAGACGAGTCTTCCCTGTTCCCGCTTTTCCAAAAAGCCAAATAATCGTAACAATTTCATTCTTGTCAATCATTTCTTGTCGCCATAGTTCGGCTTGTGTTTCTAGTCGTTTTAAATAGACGGTTTCTATTTTTTGCCTTGCTTTGGCATATTGTGAACCAGTAAGTCGTTGTTCAATTTCTGATTTTGTGATATTACCAGTATAAAGTAGATCCAGTAGATTATCTATAATCATAGTGTCATTTATTTCATATCGTTTGGTTACATTTCTTTCGATAGTGTCTAATAGGAGTAAATAGTCAAAATTCGCAATAACTTCTTTGGGAGAATATTGGTATTTATCTTGATTAGACTCCGTGTGATGAACGAGATATGAATAAGCATTGTTAACTGAACCCCTCCACTGCTCAAAACACTGTATTGGTTGTTTAGTCAACTTAGCAAGATTATTTAAACTTCTAGCACTTTCAAACTGTAAAACAAGGTGTATATGTGGTGCGACAAGGTTTCCATCTTGCCCAATATCCTTATCATGCAATATTCCCGCAAAACGAAGCGGTTTTAGAATGTTCGTCATATACTCGATGATATCTTGTAAATTTGAAGATTGGAAATACTCAATCTGTTGAACAAACATAACATTGCGTGCTTTTACCATTTAAAACTCCTTTCGTTTTGGAACAATGGAACAACATTATACTACTTCAATAACAAGCCCAGAAGTAGTATAGTTCTGTCCTGACTAAATTGGAACATAAAACCAGCTCGGAGCTCTTGCCTTACGGCAAGCTCCGCTGGTATACAAATCAATTATGCTTTCTCGTCCCTTGTATTATATGATTAAGTGAAGTACTATCTGTGGGAGAGAATATATATATTTTACGATAGACTCTTATCAGATAGTCGTACAAAAAAGGTAATTTTTTTTGTAAAATTGTATCAACATCTGAATTTTTTGCCTGTAGTATTATAACAAGGATATAGTCACTAGTTATGATACATCTGATAGATTTAACAATAGATTTGTACTCTTTTACAACCTCACTATCGCTTTCACTGGCTTTCGTTTTCATCTGTTTTCGAATTATCCTTAATAGATTTATTGTACGGATAAAGTTCAGAAACTTATCTTCTTTTATCCATACGATACAAAGAATGGTATGAGCTAAAAGATAGATAATCATGACGATAGTGATTGTTTGAAATAGCAAAGATTGCCCTATTTGAAAATTATTCCGAATTTGTCCCCAAGCGTTCCAAGAGATAATAGTACTAACTTGGTTAATAAACCATATACCTGCTAGAAATAACCCCCATAGAAAGCCTAAAAATAATTCTAAAGGCAGTAAGTAGTAGAGTTTATCGGTAATTACAGTGGTTTGTCTTATTATTTTTTTATAAAAATTTTTCATAAATTTTCTCCTTTAAAAGTTGGTACGAGCAATGGCATGACATTAGGTGGTGTTATACCATCAATGACTTGAACAATACCAGTTCCTTTTCCGTTAGGAATGACAATTCCTGTCTCTGAATCTAAGTCTGGGAATAAAAACGTTGTCGTTTTTCTGTTGATTAAACCAAGTTGTATCAAGAAATTACACTGCTCTCTAACGGCAATAGGTAAAGCGTTTGTATCCATCCGCTGGCTCACTAGGATTAGGTGGACAGATGTTGCTCGTCCAAGTAGTGCAATATTGGATAATAGTGCAAAAAAGGTATCTTTGACATTTTTAGAAGTCAAAGATGTTAAAGCAAGCAATTCATCAATCACCAGACAACGATGTTGAAATTTTTTAGAAGGATTTTCAAGAAGCTCCGATTGTCTTTCATAGATAGTATCTAGTTCCACTTTTAGCAAGCTGTTTACCTTGGAAACAAATTCATCAGATGAGAAGTCTTTCTCTTGATAAAGAACAGGTATGTTCTGTTTTAAGCAGTAGCGAGAGATAGAATCGCACTTGGGGTCCACGACTGTTACATGAGCAAATTGATTAATAACAGAGATTAGATAGGTCAAAGCGTAGCTCTTTCCAGAACCAGAAGAACCAGCAATCAAGCAATGAACGATGCGATTGAAATCAATTCGATAATTTTTCATGAGTTCAAAACTTTCGTTTTGAACGCTGACATCAGATAGCTTTTGATACGTCAATCTTTCAGGTATTCCCCTAAAGAATGGAAACCGAAAAGCACGACTAGTGTTAATACTTACACCATCACGTTTGACAATATAGGCTGATGGCTGTTTAAGAAATGTCAACATAGGGTAAGCACTTGTAGATAAAATTTGAAAAATCTGTTGGTATAGATTGTTATCCAAAATGTACGCACAAGGAAAACGAGGTACAAAGTCTAGATAATTGTCACCATAGATGACTTGGAAGGAATTTGTAGTTGAAGAGATAGAGCTGTTCCCCAACCCTATCTCCAAACACTGGACTAGATATTCAGTATCCACTACAAACTCCCGTTTATTTTCTGGTTGAATAAACGGAAATACCATTGATTACTTACCTCCTTCTTTGATAATTTTTACCGATTCGGCTTTAAAATAAACATTGTTTTTCACTTTGCAAGCAACAGGATTGACTAACTCAACTTCTGCAAATTGTTCAATTTCTTGAGAAGTTGGGAATTTGACAAGAAAAGGATTCTGACCAGGAATAATGAAGTATCGGCTATATCCATCTACTTCGTCAGTCCGCTTATCATCTTTATAGACCCACTTAATTTCTTCTTCAGCGGACAATGAACTAAAGATAGGGTTTTCTCCAAATATTTCATGGAAAAGGGCTACGTTATATCCATAAACTGGATTTTTGTATTTAAAAGCACTCATGTGCTAATCCTCCATAATCAGCATACCTAGGATTTGCTGACTTCTAGTAAAAAATTTTTGTGGAGTGAACTAGGTACCTTTTTCTCCCTCACATTATCTATTATATTTTGATTTACCAACGACTTTGTATACACTAGAATGAAATTTAGAGATAAATTTGTATACATTAGAAGAAAACATATATGGTATGACACAAAAAAGCCTCACTATTTTAGTAGCAAGGCCTGTAATTTTGACTAATAGTCTTGGTTATCTATAAAATCATTTATGTAGAGAGTTAGATGTTTATCTTTTGTTTTTTCATAAAATTTGATAATTTTAGTTAAGTCAGAATAGAGTTTAAATGCATCATAGTTCTCACTAGTATCCTCATATTTATTATGTATTTTTTCCAAGAATAAATTTTGATACTGGAGTAACTGTAAAAATTGAATATGAAAGAGACTATTAGTTTTATCGATTTGTTCTTTTTTCAGCTCATTTACTAAAAGATAGTATATATCATCTCCCAATAAAATGTTTAAAAGAACATCGGAGTCTAAATAGTATATCATTTTTCTAGGAGTATTATTTTTACCTCTGGTATT
Organism: uncultured Streptococcus sp.; assembly: GCF_963516515.1. Classification (GTDB taxonomy): domain Bacteria; phylum Bacillota; class Bacilli; order Lactobacillales; family Streptococcaceae; genus Streptococcus. Next base: position 5,363 of record NZ_CAUQCJ010000052.1, read on the forward strand.
CAAGCTATTGTTAAATGTTTCTAAAAATTTATCAAAAATTAAATCAATTATTTTATATATAGTATGTTCGAATGCTTCGAATATATAGATGATATTTTCAGGTTTACGAAGTAGAACAGAAGTAGTATTCCCTAAATCAGTAGTGTACCACGTTTGAAGTTGGGAACTGACTTTTTCCAAGTCATTAGCATATTTAGTTTTTAATTTATGGTTAGAAGAATCACTGTATTGTTCATCTTTTGATTTATAAGAAATATACTTATCAGGATAGTTATCAGAATAATAAAAGACGGAATTTATGAAGTGCTTTTGGAAAGCAGGATAGGTTAGTAGAAATTTTAATATTATATTCCCTAAGCGTTCAGTTTCTTTATTAGGTTTGATATCGAGAGATTGAGATTTGTGATATAAATCTCGCCATTTTTCAGATGAAACGGAGTTAATCTGAACATCTATATTATTTAGCAGACATCCTAAGAGTAAAATTTTTACGATTTCTTGTTTCTGTTCTTTATTTCCTAAAAGTAATTCATCTTGATTACATTCGAGAGTAGCAGTCAATGCTTTAATTTGATTATCCGATAAGAAACTCCTAAAATTCTCCTGCTCTCCTTTTTCTATTTTGCTAATATTCTTTTGTGTGATGCCAGTTATAGGATTATTTTGTGTATCTCCTGTTTCTTTAACACTTTTATCAAAAGCACATCGAGAGATGTGACTAGAATAATTTGACAAATTCAAATTTTTTCTTTGTCTGTCTAGTCTAACACGTTCTCCGATATTTTTATACAAATATTCTGTAAAATCCATGATTTCCTCCTTGTCAAAGGGAACCGAAAATATTCGATTCTGTGGTTAGTTTAATTATTTTACTTTATAGAAAAATCCCTCAGTACTACCATTGATAAGTTGGTGTCCAAACCATAAGCGGTCTTGTGTGATATCAGATGAGTCGGTATAGCCATTATCTGTAGAAGAGGTGACAGACATGGTTATAGGGATTCCTGCTGGTAAAAAGGCAATAGCTGCACCAGCACCTCCATCTTTAGAAACAGAATTTGCCTTAAGATAGTGGTCAATTTCTTTAGCATGTTCAATTGAAATTTTGGACTTATCACTTACTAAACCATTTTTGTCAAAGGTGAATTCAATACCTGTACGATTTTTCCAAGTTCCTGCGACACTAGAAAAATCTCCATTTTGAATTGCAGAAATATCCATCCCTTTACTTTCTGACGGAAAGGAAGATTCTTCACTTATGAGACTTGTGACAGATTTCCAAGAGAAAGATCTTATGTCAAGGGAAGGTGGTTTTGTGCCCAGTCCCTCTTCTGTATCTGATTCGATAACTAAGTCTAATTGTGTTCCATCCTGATTGAACTTATATAGTTTAAGTTGGATTTGATTAATAGATACTCGGGTAGATAATTGAAAATAACCCTTTTCTAAAGGATTAAAATGTACTCGCTCTCCAATAAAGTCCAGATTGTTTTCTGCATTGGTCAGTCGAATAACTTCACCATTTTTAAGAGTTCGAATATCTAATAAGTCGTAATAGTTAGAATACGTTTTTAGAGCAATCAAAAGTTCGTCCGTACCGTCTTGGTCTAAATCATACAAGCTATACTGTAATCCAGAATATTCGTTAGGATAAGTACTTTTTAAGTTTGCTTTTGAATTGAGCTCTTTAGGTGAAGCTGATGAACCATCTAATACTTTGGCATATTCTTTAAGGACAGGATTATATAGGGTGTAATCAGGTTTCTTCTCTTCCGATGTAGAAGAAGTTGAACTAGTACTTGAAGCAATTGCTTGAGAACTTGTTGCAGAAGTGTTTTTACTATGATGTTGGCAAGCCGTTAAAATAGAGATAGCTAGAATACTGATACTGAATAGAAATAATTTTTTCATATGTTTAATCTTGCAATTCTAAACCTTGAGCATCTTGGTGCCATTTGCTACCAGTTTTAGATGTTAAAACTTGAATAGTAATCATAATATTCCAAATAGCATTTGCCAGTAAAACAAATGGCATTAAAATAGGAATGATAACTAGCAGAGTTAGAACGATACGCTTGTATCCTTGTTTAGTATTTCCAATGTAAAAATCGTAGGCACCAAACGCTCCTAAAAATAGGGCAAATAATGCTGCGGCCAGTTTAGATTTATCACTCACTCCATTTGAATGTTGACTAGAGCTAGCTGGAGATGTGTTATCTATTTTTGAAACAATATACTCATCACCATTTTGATAAAATTCTACGTAATCACCTACTTGTGGTTCAAAACCAAAACTTTTTCTTGAAATTGCAGTAAATTGGCCATTATCACCTTTTCCAACATAAACTGTTTCATCTTCAATTTTTATAACTTTGTTCATATAATTGTCTCCTTAATCTATTCCTATTGTGTATTAAACCCACTCACCGTTGTAATTGACACGGTAGCCGTCTGGTGTGGTTGTATTGATTGCTAGGGCACCAGAGCTATAGGCATAGTACCATTTACCAGATACTTTCATCCAGCCAGTTTTCATTGCACCTGAGTCTTGAAGATAGTACCAGTTACCGTTATCTTTTAGCCAACCAGTCTTCATAGCACCTGAACCGTCAAGATAGTACCAGCTACCGTCTTTTACCCAGCCAGTTTGCATCCAACCAGAGTTATCAAAACGATACCAAACACCATTGATTTTTTCCCAGTCATTAGTTGTATAGGAACCGTCGGCGTGTTTATACCACCAACGTCCGTTTGATTGAATCCAACTACCTGAGATATTAGAATTCGAACCTGATTGAGTTGAGGTGTTAGTATTTGAATTTGTTGAAGGATTTCCGATAGTTACCTCTTTTCTAACTTTAAAGACACGTTTTCTGTTATCAACTGAGTGATCGTGTGGAGAGCCAGCCTCTCCAGACATCTCCAAGATATATGTTCTATCAGGGAACTGTTTTGAAACAAAAATATCACCTTTAAATTGGTTGCTATAAATTAAAGGCAGAAGGAATTGGTCACTGACCTCTTTGCTTAAACCACTAAAAACGACAGCATTATGACTTTGATACACAACTTTTCCACTAGCTTTATCAATTAGAGTAATATTTCCTCTAGCTGCATTATCTCCTCCGTGTTGTAGTGGCTCTGAAAGTCTGCCTTCGAAGCTAAGTCCAAAATAATCAATTTCAACTTTTGTAATTGTTGCGTCTATTTGTTTTTCAGTACTTGTATTCGAGATAGTATTTGCTTGATTAGTTGATAAGACTTCTAGTTTGGTTACATAAGTGTAAAAAGGTCCCCCTTTCCCCAGATTTTCTCTGACATCAGCAGTTAACTTATAGAGAGTACCATTTAATTCAAACTTCATGGTATAGATACCATAGTCTGTTGCTTTAAAGACAATTGTTTTACCGTTGAATCTAGCGAGATAATTGGATTCAAAACTTGCAAATTGCTTAGAAAATTCTTGTCTATAAGCATTATCTACCCAATCAACCGTTACAAAATTGGTTTTGAAAGAAGATAAAGCATCTGTTAATTTTTCTTTACCTTTTGCTTCTCTTTTCTCTACAAGCGTCACATCTGTTGCGACTAAATCTGTATCACGATAGCCAGGAGCAGGTTCTTCAACATAAGCATTAGCTGCGGGAGACCATACTTTGACCATTGGAACACTTGCGGCATTGACACTTGAAATCGTAGCTCCTGTTGCTACAAGTGATAAAACTGCTGTAGTAGTTAAAACGATTTTTTTCATAATTTTTGTATTCCTTTTCTTTTTATCTATTTTTTATAATCTTATCCTAGACCCACTCACCATTGTAATTGACACGATAGCCGTCTGGTGTAGTCGTATTGATTGCTAGGGCACCAGAACTATAGGCATAGTACCATTTGCCAGTTACCTTCATCCAGCCTGTTTTCATAGCACCTGAGCTATCAAGATAATACCAGCTACCGTTATCTTTGAGCCAGCCAGTCTTCATAGCGCCTGAGCCGTCTAGGTAGTACCAATTCCCACCGTCTTTCAACCAACCTGTCTGCATCCATCCTGAACTATCGAAGTGATACCAGATATTATCTAATTGTGCCCACTGATTGTAAGGGTAAGACCCATCAAGTTGCATAAACCACCAACGAGAGCCAGATTGTCGCCAAAAACCCATACCCCTACCAATATCTTGCATTTGAAAAAAGAAACCTGGTTTATTAGTCCCGTTAGACTTACCTTGTTTTGTTTGCTTACTGGTATGAGTTCCGATAGCCTTCAAATCTTTGTCAAAAAGATTCGCTTTGGTCGCAAATGTTTGAATTTGCGAAGAATCGGCTTCTGTGTATTGAATGGCTTTTCCATAACCACCAGCTAATTCTTCAGAGCCACCAGATGATGTTCCGAAA
>NZ_CAUQCJ010000053.1:0-9432 GCF_963516515.1 uncultured Streptococcus sp.
GCGCATGAGAGAAAAAGTTCCCAAAGCCTTACCAGTTGCCTTGTCTATGATTGCATAGTAAAAACGGTCCTTACGAGCCAACATCTGATTTAAAAGAGTAACCAGTTCCTCTCTGTCTTCCACTGGTTCCTGAAAGAGGTAGGTCCACATCTCCCGAGGCGTATCAGGGCCATAAACAGCTAGCAAATCCTCCGCATGCTTTTCCACCGAAAGAGCCTCTATTCGAGCATAACGCCCTTCTAAGAAATCAATAGAAGGCAGTGCACCGGGTGTATAACCTTCCATTGACTCACCAATCATCTGACCATATTCGTTTACTGGCATTTTTCTTCTCCTTGTTTTACGCTGAAAATACTATATCACAAATTGTTCTCTTTGGAAACTAGCACTGTCCTCAAACTTCATACTCAACACTATATTAGTGACCCGTTTTCTGTCTTTTATCCTCTAAGGCTTGATTAATTCGTTGGGTGAGTTTGTGAGTTTGCCAGATTTGATACAACCATATCAATCCATAAATTAACAAGAAACAGAACCAAAGCAAGGGACTCCACAAGGCTGAACCCCAGCCAAAAAATAGAGAGGTCAATACTAAGACAGTAGCTGTCACTAATAAATGAATTCCTACACGTATACTAAAAGAAAGAAACTCTAGCTTTTCAAGGATTAAAGTCAATACCCCCATAATTCCACCCATTAAAAAAAGAGCTAGAATATTTTTTACCATTGGGACAGGATAGGTAATGCTTGGATAGCACTGAGCTAATAACATCATACTCAAATAAAAGAAGGAAGCCGTGCGCATTCCCGATACAAAATAATCAATTAATCGTTTCATGATTTTCTCCTATAAACCTAGATAATTCATTAAGGACTTAACGTATTTCCGACTCACACTAGATTTGATGCCCCGAGTCATTTTAGCCATCATGTTCCCTGAAAAACTATCTGATAACGATTCTAAGTGGTCAATGTTTATAATTGAATGGCGTGATATCTGTATAAAGTTACGCCGATTAATCCGATTCTGAAAGTTTATCAATGTTTCCTTAGTTTTATAAATCCCATCTACCGTATAAATGGTTAATAAATTCTTGTCAATATCAGCTAGAATAAGATCCTCAATCTTCACCATGACCAGATGATCATCTGTTCGAATAGGAATGGCCACCTGATTAATTGTTGAAAATTGTTCTAAATACTCCATGACTTCCCTTGCTTGGTCAGTTAATTGAGCTGCCTGAATTACAATATGTGGGTCCTTTTCTGAAAACTCTGCCTTCATTTCAAAACGAATCTTCATTTTCTCTCCAATATACCTTTATTTTCTCTTGCTAAACACTTTAACAAATAAAAGCCAAAGAAGAATAGCGATGAGACTGATAATAACCACTATAAAGTATGTCTCTTCCTTTGTCAATAGTTCTTGCCAGTTGATTTGGATTCCCATTTTTTCTTGAAATTCCTTTAACAAGATGCTATTTCCTGTAAATGTGGTCTCTAATGGTTCCTTCATTAAAATTTGTCGATAAAGAGAAGCAATATAAGTTGCAGGGGTACCCTTCATGATAATCTGTGCAAAATCAGGTAAAACTCCAATAGGGACATAAGTTCCTACTAAAAATCCAGAAGCAGTTCCCACTATAGTTGCCAGTTTGCCAAGACTATCTACAGATTGAAAACGATAAATCAAGAGAATATTTATCAAACTTGAAAGCAGGCTACTTAACAACATAATCAAAGCAATTTCCGGTAAATGACTAATAACTGGACTTTCTTTAAAATAAAGCCCCATCACAACAAACATAAACACCTGCATGACAAAAGAGATGGCAATACTACTGATTAGATAGGACACCTGTAAACCCCAGATACCTAAATCTGTCAAGAAGAGATCTTGATCCACTTGATTTTCACGATCCTGTACCATTTGTGTAAGAGCCGTAAAACTGGTTGTAATCCCAGTCACAGCCAAGGTCCCACCCATCAGCCAGTTATTTAAAAGGTTTGTATTATCAGGGAGTTGAGACCAAGCGTCCGTCAAATTCTTCTGCAAAAAAATGATATAAAGGAGGAAGGAAATCAATGCCCCCAATAACGAGAAAAATACTCCCGAACGATTACGAAAATATAAGATAAAATTCCGTTTCAATAAAGCTAGCATTAACGAACCTCTCTTCCTGTAAGTGCAATAAAGGCATCATCCATAGTACCCGGACGAAACTCAAAAGAATCAATTTCTTCTCGAACTTTTGCCAAATATTCAATGGCTTCCTGTGACGTCCTTGGATAAAAAAGATATTCCAACTCATTTTCTTCCTTTACTGTCATTCCAGTCTGTAGCAACTTTTCTAAATCCTTCATTTCTTTAAAACGAATTTTTAGGATATTAGATGCATACTGACTTTTAATAGCCGTCGCAGAACCTTGCGCAATCACTTTCCCATGATCAACGATATAAATCTGATCCGCTTCATCCGCTTCATCCAGATAATGAGTCGTTAAGATAATAGTCATCCCTTCATCCTTTTGTAGTCGAGACAGTAAATCCCAAATAACTTTTCGAGTCTGAATATCTAGACCTGTCGTTGGTTCATCTAAGAAAAGAATATCTGGCTGTGAAAGAAGAGCACGCGCAATATCAACCCTACGTTTTTGCCCACCTGACAAAGTCCCATATAGTTGCTTCTGGAAAGCAGTCAAACCCAGTTGATGGATCAAATCATCCACACGACTTGCTACAATCTCCTTATACTGTTGAGCACGAATCGTAAGATTTTCCCTAACCGTCAACATCTCATCCAGTACACTAGCTTGAAAAACAACTCCGATTTTCGTATTTGGCGCATATCGAATCTGACCTTGTGTCGGCTTTTTCAAACCGATTAACATGGAAATGGTGGTTGATTTCCCTGCACCATTGGGACCCAAAATAGCATTAAAACTCCCTTTTTCAAACTCTAACTGAATATCATCAACAGCCATATGATTGCCGTACCATTTGGTCAAATGTTTAGCTTGTAAAATCATATTTCTTCCCTCCTTTTATCTCACTAGTTTAGCAAAAAGAATGACAGAAAAATCGACTTTTGAGATAAGTGGTTAAAATGAGAGGTTAAGTGGTGAGATGATTAGGGTTAAGTTAAAGTAGAGAAGGCTACAGCCATTTTTCTCCTACCGAATTGCTAAATGAAGCTTAAAAACACTTACAAGAACACATTATATTTTTAAATATGCGCTATAAAAGAGATGTTTTACCGCATCTGGCCGAAAAATTAAAGAATCGGTAGTATTATTCTCGCCAAATCAAACAATAAAAAATTAACTAGAAATCATGACACACAATCCCTTATAGCCAAATTTTTGACACCAAGTTGATTTATTAGGAAATAATAGATGAAAAGAATTTTCAATACAAGCAAAAAACAGCTCTTTTTATCCGAGAAGAGCTGTTCTATTTTATGAAAGAGAAAGTCACTAGTAACTCTTGTACTTCTCTCTATTTTTTACTGTTTGAGTTCAAATTTCTCTTGTTTTAGTGTTTGCTTTTGTATAGTTGACTACCAATCAGAACTGTGTTTTTATCTTAGTTCGGGCTATTATAGTACGGTTCAGCACTATCTACAAATTTTTCAGATGTGTATCAAAAAAATTTATCGTAGCAAACCAAGAGTCTACACTTTCTTTCATTAATAAGCGCCAATCTTTTCGATAACGATGATTCGGTTGATAAGCAACCGTCAACATATGCCCTGTTTCATGGTATTTTTTAAACAAAATAGATTCCCCTTTATAATGTGAAATAATACCATCTATCGCAGATGACGCATTCCATATTTCATCAACATCGCTTCCTAGTAATAATAAAGGAGAGTCAATTTTACTCACATCAATCTGAGCCCTACTATCTTCAGGAATATGTTTTCCAAAAAACTTGTTTAACAAATAATTTCCTAACTGAAATTTTTGATACGGAAGTTCTTTTTGCAAATATGTCCAAGAAGATGAATGAGAGTTGAGTTTTCCCTTTATTCCCTCAAATATTACATTTGAGGGGGAATTGAGTACCAAACATTGCACATCTTCCAAAATACTTTGTCCAGCCAGAACTAGCTCTGCTCCTTTAGAGCGACCATATATTCCTATTTTTGTATTATCAACTTGAGGATGATGATATAGAAAATCTTTCGCCTCCTCCAGACATTCTATTGGAATTCGTTCTAAATTTTGAGGTAATCCCTCTAAACCAAAATAAGCTATCGCAAGACAAATATAGCCTCTTGAAGATAAAAGTTGGGCAATATTCTGAGCTTTTTCAATTCTTCCCTCACTACCGCTAACAATAATCACGGCTGGCGCCCTTCTTAACTTTTCATCATAAAATAATCGACCTTGAAAATGCTTATCATAAATATCTTGATATCTTACTCCCAGATTCATATAACGCCTTACAAAACTTTGCTCCGCGACCATATCTTTCCCCAGCCTGATTTTAATTTCAACACCAAAACAATCTCGTAATGGAATTCTATCAAGAGAACTAGGTAATCTCCTTTTCCTATTCTTTAACGGCTTCGCATTAAAGAATAAGCCCATTTCTGAAACTCCTTTATAAGATCCCGAAATAGATGCTGTCTGAGAGGTATCAATCATACCGTCCTGATCAGATAAAAAAATGGCAGTTGATTTCCATATAACATCATGATCTAAAAGCAAGGGAGCATTTATACAGTAATAATCAGACAGGTACATTTCTACACAATACATTGCCCTTGGTTCTAAACCATTAATAGCAATATAAAAAGATTCATCCGCTAAATCTGTTTGTGAAATCAGTTCTATGTTTACAGTCATATCTTCCCCTTTTTGTTAATTCACTTAACAATTATATTTAAAATTTACCGCGACTTTTACCACGGTAATTCTCCCCACACCTTTTCAATATCATCCATCAATTTCACAACTGTTTTAAGTTCCACCTCGCTATAGTTGTTTAAAACTGAAAAGATTGATTTTTCAATATATTCTTGTTGCTCCTTATGGATTTTAAAAATTTCGATGCCTTTTTCAGATAATCTCAAATATTTATTTTTCCCATTATTCGGATCAAAATCAAAAACAACTAAATTTTTTTGAATCAATCTCCTAACACTTTGAGTTATTGCACTTCTTGAAACTTCTAATAATTCAGATAATTTTACTAGATTTAAGGGCTGATTTTTCCCAATCACAACAATCAAATGTACCTCATTCAACGTAATGGATTTGTCAACACCACTTTTATGTTGATTTTTTTTTAACTGGTCAAACGCTAAAATAAATCTATTGAAACGATTATTAAATGCAATAAATTCTTTTTTATCCATAATCTCTCTTTCTTTTGTTAACCATGTTAACAAAATAGAAACTTCCTGTCAAATAAAAAATCCTCCAGATTCTACTCTGAAGGATTCCTATCTTATTTCACAACAATATTAACCAATTTAGTTGGCTTCAATAGTCCAGTGGACTATTGAAGGTGGCAGATAGAGCTAATAAACTCGTTATTTAACGACGATATTAACGAGTTTGTTAGGTACACTAATCACTTTCACGATTTCCTTACCATCAATTTCTGCTTTGACTTTTTCATCCGCTAGAGCAATTTCTTGCAATTCTTCGCGTGATAGGTCTTTGGCTACCATGAGTTTAGCACGAACTTTTCCTTTGATTTGGACAACGATTTCGATTTCGTCTTCAACTAATTTGCTTTCATCCCAAGTTGGCCAAGCTACATAAGAGATAGATTCTCCTGTTGCTGCAAGAGTTTGCCAGAGCTCTTCTGCCAAGTGAGGTGCAAATGGTGCAATCAATTGGATAAATCCTTTGGCATAGTCCACATAGAGTTCGTCTTCCTTGTTAGCCGCATTAACAAAGACCATAAGTTGGGCAATGGCTGTGTTGAATTTCAATGATTCGATTTGCTCTGTGACAGCTTTGACTGTTTCGTTGTAAACCTTGTCAAGAGCGCCATTGTTTTCCGCAAGGATTTCTTTACTTGTAATCAAACGGTAAACACGGTCAAGGAATTTACGGCTTCCTTCCAGACCTTCTTCTGACCAAGCAATCGAAGCATCAAGTGGTCCCATAAACATTTCATAAACACGAAGGGTATCGGCACCGTATTGTTCTACCACATCGTCTGGGTTAACAACGTTCTTGAGGGACTTAGACATCTTGGCTGGCGCTTGTTCCAATTCTTCTCCTGTTTCCACATGGAAGAAAGAACCGTCACGTTTTTCAACCTTGTCGGTTGCCACAAGAGCTCCACGGTGGTCACGGTAGCTTGTTCCCAAAATCATCCCTTGGTTAAAGAGTTTTTGGAATGGTTCCTTAGTTGGAACAACACCGAGGTCATAGAGGAATTTATGCCAGAAACGAGCGTAGAGCAAGTGAAGTACAGCATGCTCTGCACCACCCACGTAGATATCTACTGGCAACCATTGTTTGAGAAGATCCTCATCAGCCAATTTCTCAGTATTGTGTGGGTCAATATAGCGGAGGTAGTACCAGCTTGAACCAGCCCACTGTGGCATAGTGTTGGTTTCACGACGACCTTTAACACCATCTTCACGAGTCACTTCAAGCCAGTCTGTCAAGTTAGCTAGTGGACTTTCACCAGTACCTGAAGGGCGGATATCCTTGGTTACAGGCAAGACAAGTGGCAATTCACTTTCAGGAACAGCTGTTGAAGTTCCATCTTCCCAATGAATGATTGGAATTGGCTCACCCCAGTAACGTTGACGGCTAAAGAGCCAGTCGCGGAGACGGTAGGTAACCTTCTCCTGACCACAGCCTTTTTCTTCCAACCAAGTCACAATCTTAGCAATTGCATCTTCTTTATTGAATCCATCTAGGAAGTCTGAATTAACGTGAAGGCCATCTTCTGTGTAGGCAGCTTCTTCAACGTTTCCACCTTCAAGTACTTCTACGATTGGAAGGTCAAATTGTTTGGCAAATTCCCAGTCACGTTGGTCGTGGGCAGGAACAGCCATTACCGCACCTGTACCATAGCTAGCAAGAACGTAATCCGCAATCCAGATTGGGATTTCCTTACCATTGACAGGATTGATGGCATAAGCACCAGTCCAAACACCAGTTTTTTCTTTGGCAAGGTCTGTACGAGCCAAGTCAGACTTAAGGCTAGCTTGGTGTTTATAGTTTGCTACTGCCTCTGCTTGTTCTGGACTGACGATAGCATCTACCAAATCATGTTCAGGGGCCAAAACAGTGAAAGTCGCACCGAAAAGGGTATCAGGACGAGTGGTAAAGACTGTGAATTCCTTGTCTGTTCCCTTAACTTTAAAAGTTACATTAGCACCAGTTGATTTCCCAATCCAGTTGCGTTGCATGTCCTTGATAGACTCTGGCCAATCAAGTTCATCTAAGTCATTGAGCAAGCGCTCTGCGTAGGCCGTGATTTTGAGCATCCATTGGCGCATTGGTTTGCGGACAACTGGATAGCCTCCACGCTCAGAAGTTCCGTCAGGAAGAACCTCTTCGTTGGCGATGGCTGTTCCCAATTCCTCAACCCAGTTTACTGGCACTTCCGCTTCATAGGCCAAGCCTTTTTCGTAAAGCTTAGTGAAAATCCATTGAGTCCACTTATAGTAATTTGGATCTGTTGTATTGACTTCACGATCCCAGTCATAAGAAAATCCAAGTGCATTGATTTGGCGTTTGAAGTTAGCAATGTTCTCAGCTGTAAATTCTGCTGGGTCATTCCCCGTATCCATAGCATATTGCTCTGCAGGCAAACCAAAAGCATCCCAACCCATTGGGTGAAGGACATTGTAGCCTTGCGCACGTTTGTAACGGCTGAGGATATCGGTTGCAGTATAGCCTTCTGGGTGTCCTACGTGCAGACCCGCTCCAGACGGATAAGGGAACATATCGAGAGCATAAAACTTCGGTTTTGATGCATCTGTTCCTGTCTTAAATGTATGATGTTCTGCCCAGTAGCCCTGCCACTTAGGCTCAATTTCTTTATGATTGTAAAAACTCATGGTCTCTCTCCAATTTTGTGATGTTACTATTATACCATTTTTGAGGGAATTTGAAAGATGAGAAATGTTCTTTTGGACTTGGATAACAAGAAAAATCAATAGCAAATCCAACTTATTTAGCAGTATAAAAAATTAGCTAACACTTGAAATTAACTTATATCAATTATTTGTCTCTGCCATCTTTTTCCCCTAGCGTCTTTGACTCCTATTTCCCGTTTTAGATTTCTTTAAGGTTTTTATTATATCCTATAGAACTCTGCAAATTATAAATGTTAATCAAATCGCAGAGTGAAAATGTTCGTAAAAAAGGAGATTCTTATGAAAAAACTACTATTCTTTCTCTCTTGTGGATGGATATTTCTTACGTTATCTGGATGTTCTTCAACAACAGATTCGGAAACTAACACTGAGACAGATTCGGATAATGCTTTGGTTATCTACTCGCCTAACCCTGAAGACCTTATCGAAGAGACAATCCCTGCCTTCGAAGAAAAATATGGTATTAAGGTTGATTTAGTACAAGCCAGTACGGGTGAATTGTTCAAAAAAGCTGAGGCCGAAAAAGAATCCCCAGTAGCCGATGTCATTTTCGGAGGCTCCTACGCCCTCTTCTCTTCTAACGAAAAACTTTTTGAACCTTATATTTCTCAAGAGAACGACCAGATAATCCCTGAATATCAAAATAAAACAGGATTCTACACCCCTTATACACTGGATGTCAGTGTTATCATTGCCAATTCAGCTCTTACAAAAGATATTAAAATTGAAGGCTACAATGATCTACTCAATCCTAAATTAAAAGGAAAAATTGCTACTGCTGATCCAAGTAATGCTTCTAGTGCCTTTGCACAACTAACAAACATGCTTGTAGACCAAGGTGGATACGAAAATGAACAAGCTTGGACCTATGTGAAAAATCTATTTACCCTAGTAGATGGAAAAATTGCATCTAGCTCTTCAAATGTTTACAAAGCTGTCGCCGATGGAGAAATGGCTGTAGGACTCACCTATGAAGATCCTGCCTTAAAACTCTTAAACGACGGAGTTGATGTAAAAGTTATTTATCCAAAAGAAGGAACCGTCTTTTTACCTGGTAACGCGGCTATCGTCAAAAATGCCAAACACATGGAAAACGCTAAGAAATTTATCGATTTCATCCTTTCTCAAGAAATCCAAGATAAGCTAGGAACTGAAACTACAATCAGACCCATTCGTAAAAATGCTAAAACCAATAAAAATATGAAGGCTATGACAGAAATCAAGATTGCCACCGAAGATTCAGATTATGTCATTAAAAATAAATCCACTATTCTTAAAAAGTACAATGACATTTTTACAGATATCCAATCTAAACAGTAAAAGAGGTTCACTATGAGTGAGATCAAAA
>NZ_CAUQCJ010000054.1:0-7686 GCF_963516515.1 uncultured Streptococcus sp.
ATTTATCTTGCAGCAGGGAATAATTTGCCGTAAGTAGAAGCAGATGTAAATAAATCACAGTCAAAAAGCCGTTGCAAAGCGGTTTTTTGTTATAATTAAATGAAGAATGTAGAATCAAAGGAGAATAACATGACATTTGAAGAAATCCTACCTGGCTTAAAGGCTAAGAAAAAATATGTACGCACTGGTTGGGGAGGTGCTGAAAACTATGTTCAACTTTTTGACACTATCGAGCAAAATGGGGTTGCGCTTGAAGTAACGCCCTATTTCCTAATCAACGTATCTGGAGAAGGGGAAGGTTTTTCCATGTGGAGTCCGACACCTTGTGATGTTTTGGCGACAGATTGGGTAGAAGTGCATGACTAGGCGTGTACTCATTACAGGAGTGAGTTCAGGTATCGGATTGGCTCAGGCTCGACTTTTTTTAGAGAAGGACTATCAAGTTTATGGAGTGGACCAAGGTGAAAATCCACTCTTAGAGGGTGATTTCCACTTTTTACAGAGAGATTTGACCTTGGACTTGGAGCCAATTTTTGACTGGTGTCCTCAGGTGGATGTTTTGTGCAATACTGCTGGAGTTTTGGATGCTTACAAACCACTGTTGGAACAAACGTCGCAGGAAATTCAAGAGATTTTTGAAATTAACTACGTGATTCCTGTTGAGTTGACTCGGTATTATTTGACACAAATGCTAGAGAATAAAAAAGGGCTCATTATCAATATGTGTTCTATCGCTTCTAGTCTAGCAGGCGGTGGTGGACACGCTTATACTTCCTCTAAGCACGCACTAGCTGGCTTTACCAAGCAGTTGGCTCTAGACTATGCAGAAGATGGGATTCAGGTCTTTGGGATTGCTCCAGGAGCTGTCAAGACAGCTATGACAGCTGCGGACTTTGAACCAGGTGGATTGGCTGACTGGGTGGCTAGTGAAACACCAATCAAGCGCTGGATTGCTCCAGAGGAAATAGCAGAGCTTAGCCTTTTCTTAGCAAGTGGGAAAGCGAGTGCCATGCAAGGACAAATCTTGACAATAGATGGTGGCTGGTCTTTGAAGTAGGAGGACTTGGATGGAAATCAAAAATCACTTTGGAGTCTATGGTGTTTGCTATAAACATGGTTGTCTTCTTTGTATTCAAAAAACAGCAGGTCCCTACAAAAATAGGTTAGACCTTCCCGGTGGCAGTCAACAACTTGGTGAAGGACTTACGGAAACTCTGATTAGAGAAGTTTTGGAAGAGACGGGATTTACTGTTAGAAGCTACTCCAATCCTCGAATCTACGATGTTTTCGTCAGGGAAGAGTTAACAAATTTTATGGTTCACCATATCATGGCCTTGTATGATGTTGAAATGAATGAGGAGGCACCTCAAGTTACTATTTCTGAAGCTATCTCTGATGGTGTTAATGATTCACTGGGATATATTTGGATGGATATTCAAAAAATCACAGAAGAAAATGCATCGCCATTAGTCTTGAAGGTCAAAGCAGAATTATTAGGATTTCCAGAACTGGACAAGATCTTGTATATGAATTGGAAGGTGAATGATGAGAAACCAACTTGCCCTTAGTGGCGAAAAAATTGTTGAAAAAATTTATCCTCAGTTATTGCACCACGTAGGTATGATTAGAGGCGAATACTTGTTGAGAGAGCTTAATCAAAACATCATATTAGCAAGTTGTCAGCAATTTGTAAAAGATTATCTAGACACTATCTGCTCCTTGTACTCAGGTGAAGAAGTCTGGTATCGTTTTTCAGAATTAACGAATACAGAAGCTAATTATTTAGAGGGGACTAAAGAGTGTTTTGACGAAGGTCATCCTTTGTTTGGTTATAGAGGAACTAGGCGTTTACTGGCGTGTCTGAATGAATTTCAAGCTGAGGCACATGTTGTTACAGAAGTTTATCAAACCAATCCCAATCTGTCTCTTATTTTTCCTTTTGTCAATGATGCCGATCAATTAAAACAAGCTATTACAGTATTGCGTCAGCATGGCTTTACTGGGAAAATTGCCACGATGATTGAATTACCGTCAGCATATTTTGACTTAGATAGGATACTGGAAACGGGCATTTCAAAGATTGTAGTTGGAATGAATGATTTGACTTCTTTTGTTTTTGCGACTGTGAGAAACAGTCAATGGCATGATATGGAAAGTCCAATAATGTTAGATATGCTGAGACAGATGCAGGATAAAGCAAGGACGAAAAAGATTGACTTTGCTGTGGCAGGTTATCTGAATGTTTCCTTCATACAAAAAATGAATCAGATGGGTATCAAGTGCATTATCCACTACAGTTCTATTCCAGAGATTTTTGATTTAGAGATTGATCATCCAGACCACCTCAAACATGTAAAAGAAGTGAGTAAAAAATTACAAAGGAGCAACCTATGACACCGCAAGAAATGTGGAATGCCTACAAGCAAATCAATCCCTCAATTGGAGATGAGATAGATGCCTGGGCTTTTGGAGTAGATGCTGATTTCTTGGCAGATTTGGTTTTAAGAGGAGAAAAGACAGCAACGGCTTCAGCCTACGACCTCTATGCACTAGAAGCCGAACCCCTTCCACGAGAAGGGACCATCGATGTCATTTTAGACAGTCAAAATCAGGCTGTCTGTATTGTCGAAATTACAAAGGTTTCTGTCCAGCCCTTCAATCAAGTTTCTGCTCAACATGCCTTTAAGGAAGGTGAAGGTGACAAATCCCTAGCCTATTGGCGTCAGGTTCATGAGGATTGTTTCGCCGAGTGGCTGAGAGAAGCAGGACTGACTTTTACACCTGAAAGCAAGGTTGTTTTAGAAGAATTTCGCAAGGTCTACCCACTGTAGACTGTTAGACGGAAGAAAGTTTTGGAAATCACCGTCCAATCCTTTTTTCTCAAGCAAAACATGATATAATAAGTTTGTTTGAAGAAGAGCTCTAGCTCTTAAACTTAGAATAGGAGAAAACTATGCAAGCAGTTGAACATTTTATTAAGCAATTTGTTCCTGAACATTATGATTTATTTTTAGACTTGAGTCGTGAGACCAAGACGTTTTCAGGGAAGGTGACCATCACTGGTCAAGCACAGAGTGACCGTATTTCCCTGCACCAAAAAGACTTGGAAATCGCTTCTGTAGAAGTTGCAGGGCAGGATCGTCCATTTACAGTTGACCATGAAAATGAAGCACTTCATATTGAATTGACTGAGGCTGGTCAAGTTGAAGTGGTTATTACTTTTTCAGGAAAAATCACAGACAATATGACAGGAATTTACCCTTCATACTACACAGCTAATGGTGTCAAGAAGGAAGTCTTGTCTACTCAATTTGAGAGCCATTTCGCGCGTGAAGCCTTCCCATGTGTGGATGAGCCTGAAGCCAAAGCAACCTTTGACCTCTCTCTACGTTTTGATCAAGCGGAAGGTGAATTGGCCTTGTCTAACATGCCAGAAATCGATGTTGAAAACCGCAAGGAAACAGGTATCTGGAAGTTTGAGACAACACCTCGCATGTCTTCTTACTTGTTGGCCTTTGTTGCTGGTGATTTACAAGGAGTAACGGCTAAAACTAAAAACGGTACCCTCGTAGGTGTCTACTCAACCAAAGCTCACCCACTATCTAATCTTGATTTCTCACTGGACATCGCCGTTCGCTCAATTGAGTTCTACGAAGATTACTACGGAGTCAAGTACCCAATCCCTCAATCTCTCCATATCGCCCTTCCTGACTTTTCATCAGGTGCTATGGAAAACTGGGGTCTTGTGACCTACCGTGAAGTTTACTTGGTTGTCGATGAGAACTCTACATTTGCCAGTCGTCAACAAGTTGCCCTTGTAGTGGCACATGAGTTGGCTCACCAATGGTTTGGTAACCTCGTTACTATGAAATGGTGGGATGACCTTTGGCTCAATGAAAGCTTTGCTAACATGATGGAGTACGTCTGTGTGGATGCTATTGAACCAAGCTGGAATATCTTTGAAGATTTCCAAACAGGTGGTGTTCCGTCTGCCTTGAAACGTGATGCGACTGATGGTGTTCAATCTGTTCACGTCGAAGTTAAACATCCAGATGAAATCAATACGCTATTTGATGGCGCTATCGTATATGCCAAAGGAAGCCGCCTCATGCACATGCTTCGTCGTTGGCTAGGCGATGCTGATTTCGCTAAAGGTTTGCATGCCTACTTTGAAAAACACCAATACAGCAATACAATTGGTCGTGACCTTTGGAATGCCCTTGGTCAAGCGTCAGGACGTGATGTCGCAGCCTTCATGGATTCTTGGTTGGAACAACCTGGTTATCCAGTTCTCACTGTCAAAGTTGAAAATGATGTCTTGAAGATTTCACAAAAACAATTCTTCATCGGTGAGCACGAAGATAAGAACCGTCTCTGGGTTGTGCCACTCAATAGCAACTGGAAAGGCTTGCCTGATACACTTGAAACTGAAAGTATCGAAATTCCAGGCTACGCAGCTCTTCTTGCTGAAAATGAAGGAGCTCTTCGTTTCAATACTGAAAATACAGCCCACTACATTACCGACTATCAAGGAGACTTGTTAGCAGCTGTTCTTGCCGACCTAGTTGAGCTTGATAACACAAGTAAACTGCAAATCGTCCAAGAACGTCGTTTGCTTGCTGAAGCAGGTCACATTTCTTATGCAGACTTGCTACCAGTTCTTGATAAACTTGCTAAGGAAGAATCTTACCTTGTCGTTTCAGCTGTTTCTCAAGTAATTTCTGCTCTTGAGCGCTTTATCGATGAAGGAACAGAAGCTGAAAGAGCCTTCAAAGCATTGGTTGCTAAATTGGCTCGTCATAACTATGACCGTCTTGGTTTTGAAGCTAAAGATGGAGAATCAGATGAGGATGAATTGGTTCGTCAGTTGGCTGTTTCTATGATGATTCGCTCAAATGATGCAGAAGCTAGTCAAGTCGCTAGCCAAATCTTCGCAGCTCACAATGATCAGCTTGCAGGACTTCCAGCAGCTATTCGCTCACAAGTCCTTATCAATGAGATGAAACATCATGAGACTAAAGACTTGTTAGCACTTTATCTTGATACTTATACGCACGCAACAGATGCTGTCTTTAAACGTCAGTTGGCAGCTGCTCTTGCCTATAGTAAAGATGCGGACAATATCCAAACCTTGATTGCTTCTTGGAAGGACAAATTTGTGGTCAAACCACAAGACTTGTCTGCATGGTATTACCAATTCCTAGCTCATCAAGCAACTCAGGAAACAGCTTGGTCTTGGGCGCGTGAAAACTGGGCTTGGATTAAGGCAGCTCTTGGAGGAGATATGAGCTTCGATAGTTTTGTTATTCTTCCTGCCCATGTATTTAAGACAGAACAACGCTTGGCGGAATACAAAGAGTTCTTTGAACCACAACTTTCTGATCTTGCTCTTAGCCGTAATATCGGCATGGGAATCAAGGACATTGCAGCGCGTGTTGACTTGATTAACCGTGAAAAAGCTGAAGTGGAAGCAGTCGTTCTTCAATATGGGAAAGCTTAAACATTCGTAAAATAATAAAAACTCAACTTTCTCTCTTAAAGTAAGAGGGAGTTGAGTTTTTTTTAAGGCAAATTTGGTATAATGGTTTTAATAAGGAGGAGTTTCTCATGATAAAAATCTTATTGGTTGAGGATGACCTAGGCCTGTCAAATTCAGTATTTGACTTTTTAGACGATTTTGCGGATGTCATGCAGGTATTTGATGGAGAAGAAGGTCTCTACGAAGCTGAAAGTGGCGTCTATGATTTGATTTTGCTCGATTTGATGTTGCCAGAAAAAAATGGCTTCCAAGTCTTGAAAGAATTGCGTGAAAAGGGAATTACGACACCAGTTCTGATTATGACTGCCAAGGAAAGTTTGGATGACAAGGGACATGGATTTGAATTGGGAGCAGATGATTACCTGACCAAACCTTTCTACCTAGAAGAACTCAAAATGCGGATTCAGGCCCTTCTCAAACGTTCAGGGAAATTTAATGAAAATACGCTATCTTATGGAGATATTCTTATCAATTTGTCAACCAATACCGTTAAGGTTGAAGATACTCCTGTCGAATTGCTGGGGAAAGAGTTCGATTTACTAGTTTACTTCCTTCAAAATCAAAATGTTATTTTGCCTAAGACGCAGATTTTTGATCGTCTATGGGGATTTGATAGTGATACAACGATTTCGGTTGTCGAAGTCTATGTTTCAAAAGTCCGTAAGAAATTAAAAGGAACCACTTTTGCAGAGAATTTGCAAACCTTGCGCAGTGTTGGGTATATTTTAAAAGATGTTCAGTAAACTAAAAAAAACATGGTATGCGGATGACTTTAGTTATTTTATCCGCAACTTTGGTGTCTTCACTCTGATTTTCTCTACCATGACTCTGATTATTTTACAAGTCATGCATTCGAGTCTTTATACTTCGGTGGATGATAAGCTTCATGGACTAAGTGAAAATCCTCAGGC
Source organism: uncultured Streptococcus sp. (assembly GCF_963516515.1). Taxonomy (GTDB): domain Bacteria; phylum Bacillota; class Bacilli; order Lactobacillales; family Streptococcaceae; genus Streptococcus. Next base: position 6,451 of record NZ_CAUQCJ010000054.1, read on the forward strand.
AGTTATTCAGCTTGCTGTAAATAGGGCAACAGAAGAGATTAAAGATTTAGAGAATGCGGCTACAGATACTAGCAAGACTGAAGTAAAACCCAATGTCAGTTCCAACACAGAAGTCATTCTTTTTGATAAGAATTTTACCCAGCTCCTTTCTGGAAATCGATTTTTGGGATTGGATAAGATTAAGTTAGAGAAGAAAGAACTAGGACATATCTATCAGATTCAAGTTTTTAATAGCTATGGACAAGAAGAAATTTATCGCATGATCTTGATGGAAACCAATATCAGTTCGGTTTCAACTAATATCAAGTATGCGGCTGTCTTGATTAATACAAGTCAGTTGGAGCAGGCCAGTCAAAAGCATGAGCAACTGATTGTGGTCGTGATGGCTAGTTTCTGGATTTTGTCTTTGCTTGCCAGTCTCTATCTAGCTCGAGTCAGTGTCCGACCTCTGCTTGAGAGTATGCAGAAGCAGCAGTCCTTTGTGGAAAATGCTAGTCATGAGTTACGAACTCCACTTGCAGTTCTGCAAAATCGTTTAGAGACCCTTTTCCGTAAGCCAGAAGCTACCATTATGGATGTGAGTGAAAGCATTGCATCGAGTTTGGAAGAAGTCCGAAATATGCGTTTTTTGACGACAAACTTGCTGAACTTAGCGCGTAGAGATGATGGGATTAAACCGGAACTTGCAGAAGTTCCAACCAGTTTTTTCAATACGACTTTCACAAACTATGAGATGATTGCTTCGGAAAATGACCGTGTCTTCCGTTTTGAAAATCGGATCCATCGCACGATTGTCACAGATCAGCTTCTTTTGAAACAACTGATGACCATCCTATTTGATAATGCTATCAAATACACTGAGGAGGATGGTGAAATTGATTTTCTTATCTCGGCGACCGATCGCAATCTGTATTTACTGGTTTCTGATAATGGAGTCGGTATTTCGGCAGAAGATAAGAAGAAAATTTTTGATCGTTTTTATCGAGTAGACAAGGCTAGAACTCGTCAAAAAGGTGGTTTTGGTTTAGGATTATCCCTAGCCAAGCAAATTGTAGATGCCTTAAAAGGAACCATTACTGTTAAAGATAATAAACCAAAGGGAACAATCTTTGAAGTGAAGATAGCCATCCACACACCATCTAAAAAGAAAAAATAAAAATATCGCTCCGACTGGGGCGATATTTTGGAGTACGACGGGCATGTCGTATATCTGAGGTGTAAGTCCTCCGTGGGCAC
>NZ_CAUQCJ010000055.1:0-7543 GCF_963516515.1 uncultured Streptococcus sp.
TAAAGGTGTTCAAGCCAATTGTAAAGCGAAAGGAGAAAAATATGGCACAAAAGGCACATAGTTTATCGCACACAAAGTGGCACTGTAAGTATCACATTGTGTTCACCCCTAAGTATAGACGAAAAGTCATCTATAATCAATATCGAAGTAGTTTAGGCGAAATATTTCATCGCTTGTGTAGTTATAAAGGAGTTGAAATTATCGAGGGTCACTTAATGCCAGACTATGTACATAAGTAATACTAAAGCCTCTTTAAGAGGCAAGTGACGAGTCAAGAGTTGAACAAAGTGAAAGCCAGCGTCTTTAGGCGCTGGCTGGTAATTTGGACTTATAGTCCTGGGACAAACCACCCGTTAGACGGATGGTCATGATTGTGGGGATATTTACTTCATTTTATCTTGAAATTTAGTTTTTGCCTAGATTCTAATATCTTAATCATTCCTTGTACTTTCTCTCAATGTCAATCTGGTTCCCAGCATGGTCAGGCTTGGAATTTTCCGTCCATGTAAAACTTCCTTGTTAAGAATATCCATACCTGCCCAGCCCATTTCTTCAGTATAAACTGTAATGCTAGAGAGGGGAGGATAAACTTGCTTGGTCAGGCTAGTGTCATTAAAAGAAATAAGGCTGACGCGGTCTGGCAGGCTGATTCCAGCTTCTTGGAGGGCACGGAGAGCACCGATGGCTAAACTATCACTGGCAGCAAAAAATGCTGGTGGCAGTCGGTCTCCTAAGTTCTGAATGGCCTCCTTCATCAAGTCATAGCCAGACTGGGCAGTGAAAGTCCCTTGAAAGACCAGTTCTTCATGATAGATACCTTTAGACTGAGTATAGTCTCTGAAGTTGTCGAGGCGCTTGTCTTGGATGATTTCTACTTGGTCGGTTGTTTCTTCGAGAGCTGTCAAGATTCCAATACGGTCCATTCCTTGGCTTAGGAAATGGTCTATAACTTGCTTCACAGCTGTATAGAAGTCCGTGATAATACAAGTATGTCCGAGGGAAAGAGTGTCGCTATCTAAAAAGACCAGTGGTTTTTGGTATTCCTCAAAAGCAGTAATCTGTGCTCGGCTAAATTTACCGATGCAGAGAATCCCGATGACTTCCTCGCTCAGTGTAAAAGGATGGTCATTAAAATAGCGCAAGATATCGTAATCCAGTTCTTGGGCTCTTTTTTCAATACCCAGACGAATCTGGTAGTAGTAGAGATCATCGAGCTCTCCTTGTTCACTAACCCACTGGATAATGGCAATCTTTTGCTTAAGTTTATGACCTTCTCCAGTCTTAAGATGCTTGGTATAACCCAGCTCTTCAGCCACGGTCAAAATACGATGTCTAGTTTCTTCAGTAACGGATAGGCTCTGATCACGATTGAGAACACGGGACACGGTCGCAATAGAGACAGAGGCTAGTTGAGCAATGTCTTTTAAGGTAGCCATAAATCCTCCTTGATTTAGGTTAGTATATCATATTTTTCTTCTTTTTACTTATGCTTTAGTAAAATTTGAGTAAAAAGGATTGACCTCGGGAAATCCCTTGGATACAATAGAAGAAAACGATTACACGTTAAGGGAACTTAACGAGATCTTCAAAGGAGAAATCATATGACACAACATCTTACTGCAGAAGCACTTCGTAAAGACTTTCTTGCTGTTTTTGGTCAAGAAGCAGACCAAACTTTCTTTTCACCAGGCCGTATCAACTTGATTGGTGAACACACAGACTACAACGGTGGGCACGTTTTTCCAGCTGCTATTTCCTTGGGAACTTACGGTGCAGCCCGTAAGCGTGACGACCAAGTTTTACGTTTCTACTCAGCTAACTTTGAGGACAAGGGCATTATCGAAGTGCCTTTCGCTGACCTCAAGTTTGAAAAAGAGCACAGCTGGACTAACTATCCAAAAGGGGTTCTTCATTTCTTGCAAGAAGCTGGGCACGTGATTGATAAAGGTTTTGATTTTTATGTTTATGGGAATATCCCAAATGGTGCTGGCTTGTCTTCTTCTGCATCCTTGGAACTCTTGACAGGAGTCGTGGCAGAGTATCTATTTGATTTAAAACTAGAGCGTCTCGATTTGGTTAAAATCGGAAAACAAACAGAAAACAACTTTATCGGAGTCAACTCTGGTATCATGGACCAGTTTGCTATCGGTATGGGGGCAGACCAACGTGCTATTTACCTAGATACCAACACTTTAGAATACGACTTGGTGCCACTTGATTTGAAGGACAATGTCGTTGTTATCATGAACACTAACAAACGCCGTGAATTGGCCGACTCTAAATACAATGAACGTCGTGCTGAGTGTGAAAAAGCAGTGGAAGAGTTGCAAGCTGCCTTAGACATCCAGACCTTGGGTGAATTGGACGAATGGGCCTTTGATGAATATAGCTACCTAATTAAAGATGAAAATCGTTTGAAACGTGCTCGTCATGCTGTGCTTGAAAACCAACGTACCCTCAAAGCTCAAGTAGCCCTTCAAGCAGGAGATTTGGAAACATTTGGTCGTTTGATGAATGCGTCACACGTTTCTCTTGAGCATGATTATGAAGTAACTGGTTTGGAATTGGATACACTTGTCCACACAGCTTGGGCACAAGAAGGTGTTCTTGGTGCTCGTATGACAGGAGCAGGTTTTGGTGGCTGTGCTATTGCCTTGGTGCAAAAAGATACTGTTGAGGCCTTTAAGGAAGCTGTAGGCAAACACTACGAGGAAGTAGTTGGATACGCTCCAAGTTTCTATATCGCTGAAGTTGCAGGTGGCACTCGCATCCTTGACTAGTCAAAAGGAGGCTCTATAGTGACCTTAGTAGATAAATTTGTAACGCATATCATTTCTGAAAGTTCATTTGAAGAAATGGATCGAATCTACCTGACTAATCGTATTTTGGCACGAGTGGGAGATGGTGTTTTGGAAGTTGAGACCAATCTGGACAAATTGATTGACCTCAAGGACCAGTTGGTTGAGGAAGCCGTTCGATTAGAGACGATTGAGGATAGTCAGACTGCGCGTGAAATACTTGGTGCTGAACTGATGGATTTGGTGACCCCTTGTCCAAGTCAGGTCAATCGTGACTTCTGGGAAACCTATGCCCACTCTCCTGAGCATGCGATAGAGGATTTCTACCAACTCAGTCAGAAGAATGACTACATCAAACTCAAGGCCATTGCTAAAAATATTGCTTACCGTGTTCCATCTGACTACGGAGAGCTTGAAATTACCATCAATCTCTCTAAGCCTGAAAAGGATCCAAAGGAGATTGCGGCAGCCAAGTTGGTGCAAGCTAGTAATTATCCTCAGTGTCAGCTTTGTCTAGAGAATGAGGGCTACCATGGTCGGGTTAACCATCCAGCTCGCAGCAACCACCGTATTATCCGTTTTGAAATGGCTGGTCAGGAATGGGGCTTCCAGTATTCGCCCTATGCTTACTTTAATGAGCACTGTATCTTCTTAGATGGCCAGCATCGTCCCATGGCCATTAGTCGTCAGAGTTTTGAACGTCTGTTGGCTATCGTAGAGCAGTTTCCAGGATATTTTGCAGGCTCTAATGCCGACTTGCCGATTGTGGGGGGCTCTATTCTAACTCATGATCATTATCAGGGAGGCCGTCACGTATTTCCTATGGAATTGGCTCCCTTGCAAAAGACTTTCTCTTTTACTGGTTTTGAGCAGATCAAGGCTGGGATTGTCAAGTGGCCCATGTCAGTGTTGCGTTTGACGTCGGATTCCAAAGAGGATTTGATCAACTTGGCTGACAAGATTTTGCAGGAATGGCGCCAGTATTCAGATCCAAGGGTGCAAGTCTTGGCAGAAAGTAATGGAACACCACACCATACCATTACACCCATTGCCCGTAAACGCGATGGACAGTTTGAGTTGGACTTGGTCTTGCGAGACAATCAGACATCGCCAGAGCATCCTGATGGCATCTATCATCCCCACAAGGATGTCCAACATATCAAGAAGGAAAATATCGGCTTGATTGAGGTCATGGGCTTGGCAATCTTGCCACCACGTCTGAAAGCAGAAGTAGAACAAGTCGCCAGCTATCTCGTGGGAGATGGGGATACAGTTGCCTCTTATCATCAGGAATGGGCAGACAAGCTCAAAGCCTACCATCCAGAACTAGCGGATAAAGAAAAAGCCCTTGAAATCGTCAAGGACTCTGTAGGTGCTATCTTTGCGCGTGTTTTGGAGGATGCAGGAGTCTATAAGCAAACGGAACAAGGACAAGTAGCCTTTATGCGCTTTGTAGAGCAGGTCGGAATTTTGCCAGACTAGGAGCTTTCTCCTTGCACAGTCCTATAAAAAGTAGTATCATAGTGTCGTTTGAAATATCAGGAGGAAACGATGAAAGATTTTCATTTTGACGCTATATCTGCCTTTGAAAATTACGAAATTGAACAAATGAGAGATGGTCACGTTGTGGTGACGACTAAAGTAGTGGACTCGTCGCTCAACTACTATGGCAATGCCCATGGTGGCTATCTCTTTACCCTTTGCGACCAGATCAGTGGTTTGGTGGTCATATCTCTGGGGCTTGATGGAGTGACACTACAATCCTCTATCAACTACCTCAAAGCAGGAAAACTCGACGATGTATTGACAATAAAAGGAGAATGTGTCCATCAAGGTCGCACAACCTGTGTGGTGGATGTGGATATTACCAATCAAGGGGGTAGAAATGTCTGCAAAGCAACCTTTACCATGTTTGTTACAGGTCAGCGATCAGAAGATAGACAGGTAAGGATATAAAGAGTAATTTAATAGAGTGAGGTGAATTTTGGAATTTATAAAATTTGCCTTACTCATTTTTTGATATTGATATGATTTAATTCTAAAATAGAAAATTTAGTAATGTGGTAGAAAATACAAGAGTTGTGTTTTAATTTCTATGGTATAATTAAAAACATGAAGATAAAAGAAATAAAGGAAGTTACTTTACAACCGTTCACGAAATGGACAGGTGGTAAAAGACAATTATTGCCTGTTATTAGAGAATTAATGCCTAAAACCTATAACAGGTATTTCGAACCTTTTGTTGGAGGTGGAGCTTTATTTTTTGATTTAGCTCCTAAAGATGCAGTTATTAATGATTTTAACGCTGAACTAATAAATTGCTATCAACAAATTAAGGACAATCCTCAAGAATTGATTGAAATTTTGAAAGTTCATCAGGAATATAATTCAAAAGAATATTATTTAGATTTACGTTCTGCTGATCGTGATGAAAGAATAGATATGATGTCTGAAGTACAAAGGGCAGCACGTATTCTCTATATGTTGAGAGTAGACTTTAATGGTTTATATCGTGTGAATTCTAAGAATCAGTTTAATGTACCTTATGGTCGTTATAAAAATCCTAAAATTGTTGATGAGAATTTGGTATCTGCTATTTCAACTTATCTGAATAATAATCAAATAGAAATTAAAAAAGGAGATTTTGAAAAGGCTGTTTTGGATGTTCAACCAGGGGATTTTGTATATTTTGATCCCCCGTATATTCCATTGTCAGAGACAAGTACCTTTACTTCCTACACTCATGAGGGGTTTTCATATGATGATCAAGTAAGATTAAGAGATACCTTTAAGAAATTGAGTGATGTAGGGGCTTATGTTATGTTGTCAAACTCCTCTAGTTTTTTGGTAGAGGAGTTGTATCGAGATTTTAATATCCATTACGTTGAAGCTACCCGAACTAATGGAGCAAAATCTTCGAGTCGAGGAAAAATTTTTGAAATTATAGTCACAAATTATGAAAAATAACGAATATAAGTATGGAGGTGTTTTAATGACAAAACCATACTATAATAAAGATAAAATGATTCTTGTTCATGCAGATACGTTTAAGTTATTATCGAAAATGAAACCAGAAAGCATGGACATGATCTTTGCTGATCCTCCATATTTTTTGAGTAACGGTGGTATATCAAATTCTGGGGGACAGGTTGTATCTGTAGATAAAGGTGACTGGGATAAGATTTCTTCCTTTGAGGAAAAGCACGAATTCAATCGTAAATGGATTCGTTTAGCAAAAGAAGTTTTGAAGCCTAATGGGACTATTTGGATTTCGGGGAGTTTACATAATATTTACTCAGTTGGAATGGCATTAGAGCAAGAAGGTTTTAAAATTCTAAATAACATTACTTGGCAGAAAACAAACCCTGCACCTAATTTATCCTGTCGTTATTTCACTCATTCTACTGAAACTATTTTATGGGCAAGAAAAAATGATAAAAAAGCTCGTCATTATTACAATTACGATTTGATGAAAGAGCTAAATAATGGTAAGCAAATGAAAGATGTTTGGACAGGTGCTTTGACGAAAAAAGCTGAGAAATGGGCTGGCAAGCATCCAACACAAAAACCAGAATATTTATTGGAACGTATAATTTTGGCCTCTACTAAAGAGGGTGACTATATTCTAGATCCATTTGTTGGTAGTGGCACTACGGGTGTTGTTGCGAAGCGATTAGGTAGAAGATTTATAGGTATCGATGCTGAAAAAGAATATTTGCAAATTGCAAAGAAGAGATTGGAGTTAGAAAATGAGACAAACTAGAAATTTTGATGAGTGGTTGTCAACGATGACCGACACAGTAGCTGACTGGACTTATTATACAGATTTTCCTAAGATTTATAAAAATGTATCTAGTATAAAAGTTGCTCTAAATATTATGAATAGTCTTATAGGTAGTAAAAATATACAAGAGGATTTTTTAGACTTATATCAGAATTATCCAGAAATTTTAAAAGTTGTACCTATACTTATTGCTAAACGTTTGACAGATACAATTATTGTTAAGGATTCAATAAAAGATTTTTATTTCGATTTTAGTAAACAAAACTATAGTATTGAAGAATATACTATGTTTTTAGAAAAATCAGGTATATTTGATTTATTGCAAAATCATTTAGTATCAAATTTAGTTGACTACGTTACAGGTGTTGAGGTTGGTATGGATACTAATGGGCGTAAAAATCGGACTGGGGATATTATGGAAAATATTGTCCAAAGCTATCTTGAAGCTGAAGGATATATTTTAGGAGAGAATTTATTTAAAGAGATTGAACAAAATAAAATAGAGGAAATTTTTTCTGTCGATTTATCTGCTATTACGAATGATGGGAATACTGTAAAACGTTTTGATTTTGTCATAAAAAATGAACAGGTACTTTATCTGATTGAAGTTAATTTTTATTCAGGAGGTGGTTCAAAATTAAATGAGACGGCTAGATCTTACAAATTGATTGCTGAAGAAACTAAAGCTATTCCTAATGTTGAGTTTATGTGGATTACTGATGGACAAGGTTGGTATAAGGCTAAGAAGAATTTACGAGAAACATTTGATATTTTGCCATTCTTATATAATATTAACGATTTGAAACATAATATTTTAAAGAATTTGAAATAGATCCAATTCGATTAGATGGGAATTGGGATTGATTGTATTTATAATCAATTTGTGATAAACAAAAAAGAGGCTTACACCTCTTTTTCTTATTTCTTTTTATGATTTAATACGGCATTGAGGACAATGGCG
>NZ_CAUQCJ010000056.1:0-7066 GCF_963516515.1 uncultured Streptococcus sp.
AACTGACGAAGTCAGCTCAAAACACTGTTTTGAGGTTGCAGATAGAACTGACGAAGTCAGTAACATAACTACGGCAAGGCGACGCTGACGTGGTTTGAAGAGATTTTCGAAGAGTTTTAAGTGCAAATTTAGGGCAGTGTAAAGAAAAAAGCCCTATTAAAGGCTTTTTTAGGCTATTTACATCCACCCTGAGGGAATCGAACCCCCATCTCAAGAACCGGAATCTTACGTGATATCCATTACACTAAGGGTGGAAACTTGTTTTATTATAACAGAAATTTGCTCTAATAACAAGTTTTTTTCTGGCCATATAGCCCGTCTTAGTGGGAAGCATCCCCATTCCAGATAGAGTTTTTCACGATCACATAATCAACGTGTTTAAGGTCAGCAACCTGACGTCCACCTGCATAAGAAATAGCACTTTGAAGGTCTTGTTCCATCTCAGTTAAAGTGTCTTGCAGATGACCTTTGGCAGGAAGCAAGATTCGTTTGCCTTCCACGTTTTTATAAGCACCTTTTTGGTATTGTGAAGCTGAACCGTAGTATTCTTTGAACTGTTCACCATCAACTTCAATCGTTTTCCCTGGACTTTCGATGTGTCCTGCAAAGAGGGAACCAATCATGACCATGCTGGCACCGAAACGAATAGACTTGGCAATATCGCCATGAGTACGAATTCCTCCATCGGCGATAATCGGTTTACGGGCAGCCTTGGCACACCAGCGTAGGGCAGCCAACTGCCAACCACCTGTACCAAAACCAGTCTTGACCTTAGTGATACAAACCTTACCAGGACCGATTCCAACCTTAGTAGCATCCGCACCAGCATTTTCCAATTCACGTACAGCTTCTGGTGTTCCCACATTTCCAGCAATAACAAAGGTATCTGGCAATTCTTTCTTGATGTGTTGAATCATAGAAATCACGCTATCTGCATGACCATGAGCAATGTCAATCGTGATGTATTCCGGAGCATCAGCCTTGAGCTGGCTGACAAAATCATACTCATAGTCCTTAACACCGACAGAGATAGAAGCAATGAGCCCTTGCTCATGCATGCGTTTAATAAAAGGAATGCGTCCTTCCTCATCAAAACGGTGCATAATGTAGAAGTAGCCCCCTTTAGCTAGTTGCTCTGCTACATTTTCATCCAAAATCGTCTGCATATTAGCTGGCACAACAGGTAGTTTAAAGGTGTGATTTCCTAGAGTGACGCTTGTGTCTGCTTCTGCACGGCTTTTAATGACACATTTATTTGGAATCAATTGAATATCTTCGTAATCAAAAATTGGAAATTCATTTAACATATCGATGTCTCGTTTCTTTTGTAATGACCTACCTATGCTTGCGCATCACTACGTCTTTTCCGACGTTTCCTTAATTTATTATAAACCAAAGTACAGTTTTTGTCAAATAATTTTATAAATTAAATTATATCGTTCGGATTTTACTTTTATTAAAAACAAAAAAAGAGGAGAAATTATTTTCTCCCCACTTCTTATCTATCTTAATAATACTCTCCCTGACGGTAGTCCCATGAGTTAAAGGTGTCTGACAGGTGCATCATAATCTTATCAATGTCAAGCCCTTTGCGGATTACAACTGGAGCTGGTGAAGTTGATCGTGCTCCTCCTTGTTCTGGGATAAGTTTTCCATCCTTATCGACCATAGAGACCATCACGCCTTGCTCGTAGCGAGTTTCAATCGTTTTGTCAGGCTGGATAGATGCCACATAGTCGTCTGCTTCGATAACAAGGTCAACTGCCCTTTCGATGCGTTCTCCGATACCTTCTACTTTACCACGGTTTCCTTTTCCAGATGGGTTTGCAGATGAGGCATAGACCATCTTGCCTTCTTCCCAAAGTTTGGCAGCTAATTGTTCACCAGCTTTCCCAAACTTGATAACAAAACAGCTAGTACCACGCACGTCAGTCATCAGTTCTTCACGGCCATCCCCGTATGCTTTGAGTTTTTCAAAGGCTTCTGGTTTCCAAGGAAGGATACAACCAAGAAGAATGTCTTCATCCCAATGTTTTTGGTAAAAGGCTTCAATTTCTGGGTTGAGTTGTGCTAAAGCGCGAAGCTCATCCATGCTACCGCAGAGAACAACACCTGGTTTGTTACGGTTACGCTCTTTGGCTGCGAACTTACGCTCAAGTCCTGCCTTGTCGCTGGTCATGATAATGTAACCAACTTTAGTAGGGCAAACGATACATCCGCCCTCATCTTTTAAAATGTCATAGCCTTCTTGTGAAAGTGTTCCGTTCCATTGAATGTGTTTTGTCATAGTTCTATTTCCTTTTCTAATTTTCTTCTAATCCTGCCAGTAGGCTGGTCGTTGTTTTTCATAGGCAGCAATCAAGTCTTCATACTGCAAGGTAATTCCGATATCATCCAAACCATTTAAGAGCTTGTGTTTCCATTCGCTATCTATTTCGAAAGTGAATTCTCCAACTGGTGAGATGATTTTCTGTTGTTCCAAGTCCACAGTTACCTGATCGGTTGGTTTAAGCTGGGCTAGCTTTTCTCTAACCTCTCTGGGCTGAACAATAGGCAACATGCCATTATTGAGTTCATTATTGTAATGAATGTCACCGAAAGATCCTGCAATCACGACCTTAAAACCGTAGTCTGCTAGTGCCCAAGCTGCGTGTTCTCTCGAAGACCCTGCGCCGAAGTTATCCCCTGAGATGAGGATAGTTGCTTTACGGTATTCAGGTCTGTTAAAGACAAAGTCTGGATCCTCAGTATACTTGTCATCCAAATAACGCCAAGCATACATGAGGTACTTACCAAAGCCTTTTTTATCAATTAACTTGAGAAACTGCTTGGGTAGGATTTGGTCGGTGTCGATGTTATCATTCATGAGAGGAACGGTCGTTCCCGTATAAACTGTAAATTTCTCCATATCCTCTCCTTACTGGGCTTCTGGCATTTGCCGAACATCTACAAAGCGCCCTGCAATAGCTGCTGCTGCTGCCATGGCTGGACTGCAGAGGTGGGTCTTAGCACCAAAGCCCTGTCTGTCTTCAAAGTTGCGGTTGCTTGTTGAAGCGCAGTGGACACCATCAGGAACCTTGTCCGGATTCATTCCTAGACACATAGAACAACCTGGGTCTCTCCACTCAAAACCAGCATCCAGAAAGACCTTGTCCAAGCCCAACTTCTCAGCAGCTCGTTTGACAGGACGAGAGCCCGGAACTACGATAGCCGTTAAGTTGGGAGCAATTTTCTTTCCTTTGACAAATCGCGCAGCCAGTTGCAAGTCGCTGAGACGAGCATTGGTACAAGAACCGATAAAGATATAGCCTAGTTCAATATCAGCTGGCTTTTGACCAGGCTCCAAGTCCATGTAATTATAAGCGCGCTCATCATTCATATCCTTAATTTCTGGGAAGCTACTGTCAAAGTCAACCCCCATAGCAGGATTGGTTCCCCAGGTTACCATGGGAGCCAAGTCTGAGACATCCATCTGGATTATCTTATCATAAACAGCATCCTCATCACTGACAATTGTTTTCCAATCAGTCACAGCCTCTTCAAAGTCCTCTGGAACACATTCTCGTCCCTTGAGATAATCATAGGTGGTTTGGTCCGGATTCATGATTCCCATCTTAGATCCAAACTCGATGGACATATTGCAGATGGTCATTCGCTCTTCCATGCTCAGTGCATCAATCGCTTGTCCACGATATTCCACCACGTAGCCAACGCCGCAAGCAACGCCGTACTTGGCAATCAAGGCTAAAATGAAATCCTTGGAATAAACTCCTTTTTGAGGAACTCCAGTGAATTCCACCAGCATTTTCTTGGGTTTGACCTGCCAGAGGGTCTGTGTCGCAAAGACATGTTCGACCTCACTGGTCCCAATCCCAAAGGCGATGGCTCCAAAAGCTCCGTGGGTTGCCGTATGGCTGTCTCCACAGACGATGAATTTTCCTGGTTGAGTCCGTCCTGTTTCTGGACCAACCATGTGAACAATCCCCTGCTTTTCAGAACCGTGGGCCGCATGTTCAATCCCAAACTCCTCAACATTTTCAGCCAGCTTATCAATTTGAGCCTTAGAAATCACATCTCGAATATCGTAGATATTGACCGTCGGGACATTGTGGTCAAAGGTTCCAAATGTCAAGTCTGGTCGTCTTAATCTGCGACCTGCGTCTCGTAATCCTTGAAAAGCCTGAGGACTGGTCACTTCGTGGATATAGTGCTGGTCCACATACATGAGTTGGGGTTGCCCCTCTTCTCCTGTGATGACATGACGGTCCCATAATTTATCAAAAATCGATTTTCCTGCCATCCATTACCTCCAAATAACATATAAGACTACTAGTGTGGTCACCATCCCAAGAAACCAAACTGTTTTAAAGTACCATTTTCTAGTCTTGTGGTGAAAAGTAATTCCTGCTAACCAGGCACCAAAACCACCACAAGAAAGGGCTAAAATGAGTAAGATTTTCTCTGGGATACGCCACGTTCTTCTCCTCGCCTTGGATTTGTCAATACCATAAATGATGAAAATCATGGCATTCCAAATCAAAAGGACTAGAGTAATTTTTTCGTCTAACTTCATAACCTTGCAATAATAGCTTCTGTCATTTCCTTGGTCGAAGCCTGACCTCCTATATCTCTCGTTAAAATTCCTGCTGCCAAACTTATCTCAACAGCACGTTCAATGCACTCCGCATCCTCATAACGACCAAAGCTATCTCTCAACATCATGGCCACTGATAAAATCATGGAGATAGGATTGGCAATTCCTTGACCTGCAATATCAGGAGCTGAACCGTGAATGGGCTCATAGAGACTTGGCCCATTTTCAGAATGACTGGCTGATGGCATGACCCCAAGTGTACCAGATAGGACGCTTGATTCATCAGATAAAATATCTCCAAAAAGATTCTCCGTTACAATAACATCAAACTTAGCAGGATTGGTAATCATGAGCATGGCAGCTGAGTCGACTAGCTGGTGCTCCAAGGTTACATCTGGGAAATCCTGTGCGACTTCCTCAGCTACTTTCCGCCAGAGTTTTGAGGTCGCTAGAACGTTCTGCTTATCGATACTAGTCACGATTTTTCTGCGATTTCTTGCAATTTCAAAGGCCTTACGAATAATCCGCTCTACTTCCTCATAGCTATAGTCGTTGATATCACGCGCTTTTCGCTCTTCAAGGATATGATCTCCAAAGTAAATCCCGCCTGTCAACTCACGCACCACGACAAAGTCTACACCAGCAATTCGTTCTGGTTTGAGTGGTGACAAATGCTTGAGACTGTCAAAGATTTTTACGGGGCGAATATTGGCATAAAGATTGAGTTCCTTACGGAGAGCCAGCAGTCCTTGTTCAGGCCGAACCGCTGCCCCATCATACTGGGGACTCCCAATAGCCGCTAGGAGAATGGCATCTGCTTCTCTACAAGCCTTAAGAGTATCATCAGGTAAGGGATGGCCTGCTGCATCAATACCTGCACCTCCAAAAGGTCGTCTGTCTATTTCATAGACAAAGCCTGTTTTTTTAGCTAGGGCTTCCAGAACATCTAAACCAGCCTCCATGATTTCTGGGCCGATTCCATCCCCTGCTAGAGCTACTATTTTCTTTGTCATAGCATCCTCCTTTACACACTAGGCATATCGCGATAGGAAACGCTACGGCCCATCTCGCCAGCATTCTCTTTTTGAACAAAGGTATTGGCATTGATGTAGGCAATAGCCGAAGCCTTCAACACATCGAAATCAAGCCCTGCTGCATTAAAGATGGTTTCTGTATCTCTGTTTTCAACAGTGACCAAGACCCGAGCCTGGGCATCGATCCCATCTGTCACCGCATCAATAGTATAGGACACCAAGCGGACGGATTGGTTAAAGAATTTATCGATAGCGTTAAAGATTGCTTCAACGGAACCTTGCCCTGTCGCATTAAATTCGACTTTCTCACCATCCATATTGGCTAGGCTAACGAGTGCTTCAATGTTATTATCTGCATGAGTTTGAAGTTGTAAATCATCAAAGTGGAAGCCTTCTGGGTTTTCAACCATGGTTCCAGCGACCAACGCTCGAATATCTGCATCTGTGATTTCTTGTTTCTTATCTGCCAGTGCCTTGAACTTAGCAAAGAGTGGTTTGATATCCTCTTCTGTAAAGTCTAGGGCCAATTCTCTTAGTTTTTCAACAAAGGCATGGCGACCTGACAATTTTCCAAGAGGAAGGCTATTGCTCTTAACACCAACCAATTCAGGGGTGATAATCTCATAAGTAAGAGGATTTTTAAGGACTCCGTCTTGGTGAATACCAGATTCGTGAGAAAAGGCATTACCACCAACCACAGCCTTGTTTTTAGGAACCGGAATACCTGAGAAGCGAGAAACCATTTCAGAAGTATTGATTGTCTCATTTAGGACAATACTGGTTTCTGCTTGGTAGTAATCTTGGCGAATATTGAGCGCCACTGCTATTTCTTCCAAGGCAGCATTTCCAGCTCGCTCCCCAATACCGTTTATAGTCCCTTCGACACGTCCTGCCCCATTCTTAACAGCAGCAAGGCTATTAGCTACTGCCATTCCGAGGTCATCGTGACAGTGAGGCGAATAGATAATCTGACGATCCGTTTTGACATTCTCAATCAAGTGTTTGAAGATAGCTCCGTATTCCTCTGGGATGGTAAATCCTACCGTGTCAGGAATATTGATATAAGACGCCCCTGCATCAACCGCTGTTTGAACAACTTGCAAGAGGAAATCCAACTCTGTTCTGGTCGCATCTTCAGGAGAGAATTCGACCACTTCAAACTTAGAACGGGCATAAGAAACGTGCTCCTTAATAGCTTCCAAAATCTCTTCCTTGCTCTTATTGAGCTTATACTTTCGGTGAATCGGACTGGTAGCGATAAAGACGTGAACCTGTGGATACTTGGCGTCCTTGAGGGCTTCATAACAAGCATCAATATCAGACTTGACAGAGCGAGCCAAACCAGTCACTGCTGTTTTCTTCAAGACCTTAGCAATCTCCTTCACTGCCGTAAATGAGTCTGGGCTAGCCGCTGGAAAACCAGCTTCGATGGCTGAAA
>NZ_CAUQCJ010000057.1:0-6991 GCF_963516515.1 uncultured Streptococcus sp.
GTGATACACTTGCTTTTTCTTTCCAATCTACGCCTTTGAAGCCTTCCCAAGCTTTATCAAAAATATCTTGTGCTTCAACAACTGTTTTAACAACCATGTTAATGTCCTCTGTTTTCTTTCTAGTAACAGTCATCTGTTACATTTATGAAACCAGTATACCATACAGTAACCGATTTCAACAAGCGAAAGTTCCTTATTTTTACACTTTCTTTTCTAAAACAGACTAATTTCTATACCAAACTGTATTATATTTTTGAAAAAATTAAAGCCTTTTTTCTTTTTTTCAGAAAAAAGGGTATAATAAAAGAACATAATTGGTAAAAAGGGGCTAGGTATGTTGATTTTTCCTTTGTTAAATGATTTGTCAAGAAAAATCATTCATATTGACATGGATGCCTTTTTTGCTGCGGTAGAAATCAGAGATAATCCTAAACTCAAAGGAAAACCTGTCATTATCGGAAGCGATCCTCGGCAAACAGGTGGGCGTGGAGTTGTTTCTACTTGTAGTTATGAGGCGCGAGCTTTTGGTGTTCATTCTGCCATGAGTTCCAAGGAAGCTTATGAACGATGTCCCCAGGCCGTCTTTATCTCAGGAAATTATGAAAAATACAAGACTGTGGGACTCCAGATTCGAGCTATCTTTAAACGTTATACAGATTTGATTGAACCCATGAGCATTGATGAAGCCTATTTGGATGTAACAGAAAATAAACTCGGTATTAAGTCAGCGGTCAAAATTGCTCGCCTCATTCAAGAGGATATCTGGCAAGAACTCCATCTAACTGCTTCTGCTGGCATTTCTTACAACAAATTCTTAGCTAAAATGGCCAGTGATTATCAAAAGCCACATGGTCTGACAGTGATTCTACCTGACCAAGCTGAGGATTTTCTCAAACAAATGGATATTTCCAAGTTTCATGGAGTAGGAAAAAAGACGGTGGAAAGACTTCATCAAATGGGTGTTTTTACTGGCGCTGATTTGCTTGAAGTGCCTGAAGTAACCCTAATAGACCGATTTGGCAGACTGGGCTATGACCTGTATCGAAAGGCTCGTGGTATCCACAATTCCCCCGTCAAATCCAACCGCATCCGTAAATCAATCGGGAAGGAGAAAACCTATGGGAAGATTCTCCGTGCCGAGGAAGACATCAAAAAAGAGCTAACTCTCCTATCAGAAAGAGTCGCTCTCAATCTCAATCAACAAGAAAAAGCTGGAAAAATTGTCATTCTGAAAATTCGCTACGAGGACTTTTCAACTCTGACTAAACGAAAAAGTCTGGCTCAAAAAACACAGGATGCTAGTCAGATAAGCCAAATAGCCCTGCAACTCTATGAAGAGTTAGACGAGAAAGAAAGAGGTGTCCGCCTGTTGGGGATTACCATGACTGGATTTTAATACTCAATGAAAATCAAAGAGCAAACTAGGAAGCTAGCCGCAGGTTGCTCAAAACACCGTTTTGAGGTTGCAGATAGAACTGACGCGGTTTGAAGAGATTTTCGAAGAGTATAAAACCTTGAAGAGCTGACCCTTCAAGGTTTTTCTTATACAAATAAACGGACAACGCTATAAAGCAATAAGATACTACCAAGCACGATGCGGTATTTACCGAAAAGGGTGAAGTCGTGTTTTTTCACATAGCTGGTCAAGAAGCGAATAGCGACCATGCTGACTGCGAAAGCGACTCCCATGGCAACCAAGAGCAAGAACAATTGCCCAAAGCTCAAGAGCTGTCCTGCTTTTACAAATTTGAAAATCTTTAAGGCACTGGCTCCAAACATAACAGGAATCCCAAGATAGAAGGTGAATTCTGTCACAACAGAACGACTGGTTCCATTCAATAAACCGCCGACGATTGTGGCCCCAGAACGGCTAGTTCCTGGTAAAAGGGCAAGAACTTGGAAGAGTCCAATATAGAATGCTGTCGTATAAGGAAGCTTGTCCAACTCTGTTACACTTGGTTCGATAGCACGCGCTTTATTGCGCTTTTCCAAATAGATAAAGGCAATCCCATAGATAATCAACATGAGAGCAACAGAAACCATATTATGGAAGTGGGTATCAAACCAATCATCAAACTTAAATACTGCAAGCAAAGGTAAAGTGGCAATCAAGACCTTCAACCACAGTCTCCAAGTCTTACGAACTTCCTGCTTGTCCTTAGTCGGTTTGAAAGGATTGAGCTTATTAAAGTAAATGACCATAACCGCTAAAATAGCACCAAGCTGAATCACGACATTAAACATGGACATAAAGGTTTCATTTTGATTTTGGTATTGGATAAATTCCTCTGCTAAAATCAAGTGACCTGTACTGGAAATCGGCAACCATTCCGTAATTCCTTCAACAATCCCGAAGAAGATAGATTTTAAAATTTCAATAAGATACATAGATTACTCCTTTTTCTATCTTCCATTATAGCATATTTTTTCAGTCTATGGCAGTTCTCTTTAAAAGGCTCCTATACTGCCACCACCTCCGCCTCCAGAGAAGCCACCGCCAGAACTTCCACTTCCAGAAGATACGGAGTAGGTACTTGCTGTATTTGCGACACTAGCATAATGGCTCATTTGTGCTGTTGAATGATAAAACATACTATGCCAGCCATAAGCTACATAGAGATTGATATCTGGATTTTCTACTTGGATGTGATGAACCTTCATCAGATGACTGACCTTGTCCGCATAGCCAAATAGAGTCGCATAGACCAAGAGGCGATTCCAGACCACAATACTTTCCAACTCAGCCTGATCCAATCGTGCAATCTCACGTAACATATTTTCAAAACTAGTCCAGAGATAGTAGACTTCTGCTCCTGCTTCATTTAGGATACCATCACGATTATCTAGTCGAAGCTTCCAATAATAGAAAACAGCCAAAACCAAACCTAGAAAACCAAGTATTGGCAAGAGGAGGTAAAGATAGCCATGAACATCTAAACTGTACAAGAATAAACCAAATCCAATAAATAGGGGCAAGATAGTGGAAATACCCATCCCCACTTGCAAGGCCTTTTCCCCACCAGTCAAGGGACGATAATAATCTGGGAGCCCCCAGAAGGAAACTCGATTTCTTACCCCTTCTTGCATCTCTTTCAATACTTCTTCGAAAGAGGATTTGAGCTGACGTCCCCTTGCTTGAATCCGTTTTTCATCAGAGACTTTTGCCCCACGATAAAGACTCTCAGATACCCTGTAATCCGCAAACAAATTGGAAAGAGTTTCTTCTTTTTTGCCTGAAAAAGCCAGATTTAGACAGTCTTTCTCAAAACTTGACAAACCATCTTCTTTTACTAGCCTCAAACCAACTGCATCTCCTTCTGAAATAATAGAGACATTCCCACGGTCTATCACATCTAACAAGGTAGCTTGAATAAGTTGATCAAAGGTAAATTTACCTGCTCCTTTTGTTAGGGGACTCACTTCCTCCAAGGAGGTCGAGTAGACAGCCTCTGATAAAACCATAGGCTCTAATTCCATTGGTGGTTCATAGAGACGATGATTTTTAGCATATTTGACTGAAATAGTGCTCTTTCTTCTATAAATAAAATAGAAGCAGACACTCAATAACAAGGAGATAGAAAGTATCAAAGGAAACACCCAAGTGACGAGCTGCATACTCTGAGCTTTTTCTCTAACAATCGAGTCTTCTATCTTATTAAACTCTTCTAAACGATTCCCTTTCAAGCCCTGATCCCTAGCGCTAGCAAAATCAGTTCGAGGCCAGTAGGCATGCAATTCAACTCCACGCTTAGGCGGAAGATTGTCTAAACGAATAGTATAATCAAGGTTACTATTTTCAATCGTACCCTCTCTAAAGAGTTTCCCTGTATGGAAAAAGAGTTTTTCAGCCCGCTTGTCTCCCCTTACATTAAATTCAAACTTGCCAATAGCCCCTGAACTATCTGTCAGAGGTTGCCAATTTAATTCAGCGATATCATCATAAAGGAAAAGCAAGTTCTTTAAATTCCAGACAAGGTCAACTTCAACTGTGTCACCTTCCTGACCTGGATTGTAAACTTTGACAGTATAACCATCTGTTCCTTCTGTCACTTCGCTAGCAACATCTGTCAGTTCAGCACCATTTTTCGATGCCTGAACCTTTGGGTGAGGGTCAATGTCAAACCCACTAGGCATCTTGCCAGCACGTCCAAGTCCCACGATTTGGCCTTTAAAGTCCTCTTCAAACTGATAAACTATCTTTTGTCTAAATTCTGCCGTGTTGTCTGCATGAATATACAAATCCCCTTGGTAGGAGTTTATCTTGAAATCAATGGCAAAAACAGAGAGTGGCAGAAGGCAAAACAAACCTAAGACCAGTAAGAAAAAAGTTTTTTTCATCAATTAAGCCCCCTTTTTATCTTTGCTATCATTATATCATTTTTTCTCAAGTAAGGGCTTACCTATATTGAAAAATAGAGTTTTTTTCGATAAAATAGGAGACAGTTATTTTTTAATAGATTAGAAATAGGAGAAATCATGAGAAAAATATACTTATCTATTTTCACAAGTCTCTTGCTGATGCTAGGACTTGTCAATGTTGCCCAAGCCGATGAATATTTACGCATCGGGATGGAAGCAGCATATGCTCCCTTTAACTGGACCCAGGATGATGATAGCAATGGGGCTGTCAAAATCGATGGGACTAACCAGTATGCTAATGGATACGATGTTCAAATCGCCAAGAAAATCGCTAAGGACTTAGGTAAAGAACCTTTGGTTGTTAAAACCAAGTGGGAAGGTCTAGTCCCTGCCCTTACTTCTGGTAAGATTGATATGATTATCGCAGGTATGAGTCCTACTGCCGAACGCAAACAAGAAATCGCCTTTTCAAGCAGTTACTACACTAGCGAACCTGTCTTACTCATCAAAAAAGATTCTGCCTACGCAAATGCCAAATCTTTGGATGACTTTAATGGTGCGAAAATCACTTCCCAACAAGGTGTTTACCTTTATAACTTGATTAGTCAAATCCCAGGCGCTAAAAAAGAAACTGCCATGGGAGACTTCGCTCAAATGCGCCAAGCACTTGAGGCTGGTGTCATTGATGCCTATGTTTCTGAACTCCCTGAAGCACTGACTGCCGAAGCTGCTAACTCTAAGTTTAAAATGGTTCAAGTAGAGCCAGGTTTCAAAACTGGAGAAGAAGATACAGCTATTGCCATTGGACTTCGTAAAGATGACAATCGTATTAGCCAAATCAATGCCAGCATTGAAACTATTTCTAAAGATGACCAAGTTGCCCTGATGGATCGTATGATCAAGGAGCAACCTGCCGAAGCCACTACAACTGAAGAGACTAGCAGTAGTTTCTTTAGCCAAGTCGCTAAAATTCTTTCTGAAAACTGGCAACAACTCTTGCGTGGTGCTGGTATCACTCTTTTAATCTCTATCGTCGGAACCATCATAGGTCTCATTATCGGTCTTGCCATTGGTGTTTTCCGTACTGCCCCTCTCTCTGAGAATAAAGCCATCTATGGCCTACAAAAGCTAGTCAGCTGGATTCTCAATATCTATATCGAAATTTTCCGTGGTACACCTATGATCGTTCAATCGATGGTTATCTACTATGGAACTGCTCAAGCTTTTGGGATCAACCTTGACCGCACACTGGCTGCTATCTTCATCGTTTCAATCAACACTGGTGCCTACATGACTGAAATCGTCCGTGGTGGTATCCTAGCAGTTGACAAGGGACAATTTGAAGCTGCGACTGCTCTTGGTATGACTCATAACCAAACCATGCGTAAGATTGTCCTACCTCAGGTAGTCCGTAATATCCTACCAGCAACTGGTAATGAATTTGTCATCAATATCAAAGATACATCTGTATTGAACGTTATCTCTGTTGTCGAACTTTATTTCTCAGGAAATACCGTGGCAACTCAAACTTATCAATACTTCCAGACATTTACAATCATCGCCGTGATTTACTTTGTCCTCACCTTCACCGTAACACGTATCCTCCGCTTCATCGAACGTCGAATGGACATGGATACCTATACTACAGGTGCTAACCAAATGCAAACGGAGGATTTGAAATAATGACACAAGCAATCCTTGAAATTAAACACCTCAAAAAATCCTATGGCCAAAACGAAGTGCTAAAAGACATTTCTCTCACTGTCCACAAGGGAGAGGTCATCTCTATCATCGGAAGCTCTGGAAGCGGGAAATCAACCTTCCTACGCTCCATTAACCTACTTGAAACGCCAACTGATGGACAAATTCTTTATCATGGACAAAACGTCCTCGAAAAAGGCTATGACCTCACGCAATACCGTGAAAAGTTGGGGATGGTGTTCCAATCCTTTAACCTCTTTGAAAATCTCAACGTTCTTGAAAATACAATTGTCGCTCAGACAACTGTCCTTAAACGCGAGCGTACAGAAGCTGAAAAAATTGCCAAAGAAAACCTTGAAAAGGTCGGCATGGGAGAACGCTACTGGCAAGCCAAACCAAAACAACTCTCAGGCGGTCAAAAACAACGTGTGGCTATCGCTCGTGCCCTTTCAATGAATCCTGACGCCATTCTCTTTGATGAACCAACATCAGCTCTCGATCCAGAAATGGTTGGAGAGGTCCTCAAAATCATGCAAGATCTGGCTCAGGAAGGCTTGACTATGATTGTCGTAACCCACGAAATGGAATTCGCCCGTGATGTCTCTCACCGTGTTATCTTCATGGATAAGGGTGTAATCGCTGAAGAAGGCAAACCAGAAGACCTCTTCACCAATCCTAAAGAAGACCGTACAAAAGAGTTCCTTCAACGCTATCTCAAATAAAAAGAAAAGGCTGCATCAATCGTGCAGTCTTTTTGCTGTCCTCATACTCTTCGAAAATCTCTTCAAACCACGTCAGCTTCGCCTTGCCGTAGGTATATGTTACTGACTCTGTCAGTCTTATTTACAACCTCAAAACAGTGTTTTGAGCAGCCTGCGGCTAGCTTCCTAGTTTGCTCTTTGATTTTCATTGAGTATCAAAATGAAAAGGC
>NZ_CAUQCJ010000058.1:0-5683 GCF_963516515.1 uncultured Streptococcus sp.
CAGTTATTTTCTCTGGCTTGGTGACTTGGATTCCCCGTATGATTCCCTTCATCTTAGTCAAGTATAAGGGCCTGCCTGCGATCGTTGAGCGTTTTTTGAAGTTCTTGCCTGTTTCTATTATCTTTGCCTTGATTCTTTCAAGCGTAGTGACAGGTAAGGTTGGCAGCCTTCCTCAAATCAAATGGCTGGATTTCTTAGCAGTCTTTCCAACAGCTTGGGTAGCCTTTCGTTATCGCAATCTAGTCGGAACAGTTCTCTTTGGAGTGGTCTTAATTGCACTCTTGCGTTTGGTCTTTTAATACTCTTCGAAAATCAAATTCAAACCACGTCAGCGTCGCCTTACCGTACTCAAGTACAGCTTGCGGCTAGCTTCCTAGTTTGCTCTTTGATTTTCATTGAGTATAAATCAGCCATAAAGAAAACCTATCACAGAGATAGATATCATATAATGGCGTAAATGCTCTTTTTCTGTTAAGATTATAAGGTATTCTATTTTGGAGGAAATGACATGAAAAAAATCGTTAAATACTCATCTCTTGCTGCCCTAGGACTTGTTGCTGCAGGTGTTCTAGCAGCTTGCTCAGGTGGTGCTAAGAAAGAAGGAGAAGCAGCTAGCAAGAAAGAAATTATCGTTGCAACCAATGCTTCACCAAAACCATTCAACTATGAAGAAAATGGTGAATTGACTGGTTATGAAATTGAACTAGTTCGTGCTATCTTTAAAGACTCTGATAAGTATGAAGTCAAGTTTGAGAAGACAGAGTGGTCAGGAGTCTTTGCGGGTCTTGACGCTGACCGTTATCAAATGGCCGTTAACAACATCAGCTACACCAAAGAACGTGCTGAAAAATACCTTTATGCAGCCCCAACTGCTAAAAACCCTAACGTTCTTGTAGTGAAAAAAGACGACTCTAGCATCAAATCGCTTGATGATATCGGTGGAAAATCAACAGAAGTTGTTCAAGGGACAACATCTGCTAAACAGTTGGAAGACTATAACAAACAACATTCAGATAATCCAACTGTCCTTAACTATACTAGAGCTGACTTCCAACAAATCATGGGACGCTTGAGCGATGGCCAGTTTGACTACAAGATTTTTGATAAAATCGGTGTTGAAACAGTCATCAAGAACCAAGGTTTGGACAACTTGAAAGTTATTGAACTTCCAAGCGACCAACAACCTTACGTTTACCCACTTCTTGCCAAAGGTCAAGATGAGTTGAAAACATTTGTAGATAAACGCATCAAAGAACTCTATAAAGACGGAACTCTTGAAAAATTGTCTAAACAATTCTTCGGAGACACTTATCTACCAGCAGAAGCTGATATTAAATAATTTCTTGAAATCATCCATTCTGAATCAGGTGGATGATTTCTAAGTCTTTAGGCATATAGTTTTAAACTATATATCTGACTATCTAATAACAATTTGTGAAATCAAACAAATTGTGAGATACTAGTACGGTATTATTTTTAAGGAGAAAGAATCATGAAAATTAAAAAATGGCTTGGTGTAGCAGCCCTTGCTACAGTCGCAGGTTTGGCTCTTGCAGCTTGCGGAAACTCAGAAAAGAAAGCAGACAATGCAACAACTGTTAAAATCGCAACTGTTAACCGTAGCGGTTCTGAAGAAAAACGTTGGGACAAAATCCAAGAATTGGTTAAAAAAGACGGTATCACTTTGGAATTTACAGAGTTCACAGACTACTCACAACCAAACAAGGCAACTGCTGATGGCGAAGTAGACTTGAACGCTTTCCAACACTATAACTTCTTGAACAACTGGAACAAAGAAAACGGAAAAGACCTTGTAGCGATTGCAGATACTTACATCTCTCCAATCCGTCTTTACTCAGGTTTGAATGGAAGTGACAACAAGTACACTAAAGTAGAAGAAATCCCAGCAAACGGAGAAATCGCTGTACCGAATGACGCTACAAACGAAAGTCGTGCGCTTTACTTGCTTCAATCAGCTGGCTTGATTAAATTGGATGTTTCAGGGACTGCTCTTGCAACAGTTGCTAATATCAAAGAAAATCCAAAGAACTTGAAAATCACTGAATTGGATGCTAGCCAAACAGCTCGTTCATTGTCATCAGTTGACGCTGCCGTTGTAAACAATACCTTCGTTACAGAAGCAAAATTGGACTACAAGAAAGCACTTTTCAAAGAACAAGCTGATGAAAACTCAAAACAATGGTACAACATCATCGTTGCGAAAAAAGATTGGGAAACATCACCTAAGGCTGATGCTATCAAGAAAGTGATTGCAGCTTACCACACAGATGAAGTGAAAAAAGTTATCGAAGAAACATCAGACGGTTTGGATCAACCAGTTTGGTAATAAGAAACAGGGAGGTGGGAGAGAAAATTCCACCTCTTGCTTTTGTATAGAGCATGGATTGTCAGGAAGAGTAGTTCATAGAAAGGTAGAGAGAATATGGTTTTTCCTAGCGAACAAGAACAGATTGAAAAATTTGAAAAGGATCATGTGGCCCAGCATTATTTTGAGGTTTTGCGTACCTTGATTTCTAAGAAATCAGTCTTTGCCCAGCAGGTGGGTCTCAAAGAAGTCGCCAACTATCTGGGTGAGATTTTCAAGCGTGTTGGGGCTGAAGTGGAGATTGATGAGACTTATACGGCGCCCTTTGTCATGGCGCATTTCAAGAGTTCGCGTCCAGATGCCAAGACCTTGATTTTCTATAACCACTATGACACTGTGCCAGCGGACGGGGATCAGGTCTGGACAGAGGATCCCTTTACGCTTTCGGTCCGCAATGGCTTCATGTATGGGCGTGGGGTTGACGATGACAAGGGTCATATCACAGCTCGTTTGAGTGCTTTGAGAAAATACATGCAGCACCATGATGATCTGCCTGTCAATATCAGTTTTATCATGGAGGGAGCGGAGGAATCGGCTTCGACAGACCTAGATAAGTATCTGGAAAAACATGCGGATAAACTCCGTGGCGCGGATTTATTGGTCTGGGAACAAGGGACCAAAAATGCCTTGGAACAGCTAGAAATTTCTGGTGGAAATAAGGGGATTGTGACCTTTGATGCCAAGGTGAAAAGCGCCGATGTGGATATCCATTCTAGTTATGGTGGGGTTGTGGAATCAGCTCCCTGGTACCTCCTTCAAGCCTTACAGTCTCTTCGTGCTGCAGATGGCCGTATCTTGGTTGAAGGCTTGTACGAAGAAGTACAAGAGCCAAATGAACGTGAATTGGCTTTGGTGGATACCTATGCTCAACGAAATCCAGGGGAAATCAGCCAGATTTATGGTTTGGAATTGCCTCTCTTACAAGAGGACCGCGCAGCCTTTCTAAAACGTTTCTTTTTCGAGCCAGCTCTTAATATCGAAGGGATTCAGTCAGGATATCAAGGACAAGGAGTCAAAACGATTTTGCCTGCAGAAGCCAGCGCTAAGCTAGAGGTTCGTTTGGTTCCTGGCCTAGAACCGCATGATGTTCTGGAAAAAATTCGGAAACAGCTAGACAAAAATGGCTTTGATAAGGTAGAATTATACTATACCTTGGGAGAAATGAGCTATCGAAGCGATATGAGCGCGCCAGCCATTCTCAATGTAATCGAGTTGGCCAAGAAATTCTATCCACAGGGCGTTTCAGTCTTGCCGACGACAGCGGGGACAGGGCCTATGCATACGGTCTTTGATGCCCTAGAGGTGCCAATGGTGGCCTTCGGTCTAGGAAATGCCAACAGCCGAGACCATGGTGGAGATGAGAACGTGCGAATCGCCGATTACTACACCCATATTGAATTAGTAGAGGAGCTGATTAGAAGCTATGAGTAGAGATATTATCAAGTTAGATCAGATCGATGTGACTTTTCACCAAAAGAAGAGAACCATCACAGCGGTCAAGGATGTGACCATTCACATCCAAGAAGGGGATATCTACGGAATCGTTGGATATTCTGGAGCAGGGAAATCAACCCTTGTACGGGTAATTAACCTCTTGCAAAAACCATCTGCAGGCAAAATTACTATTGACGACGATGTGATTTTTGATGGCAAGGTGACCTTGACGGCAGAGCAGTTGCGTCGTAAACGTCAAGATATCGGGATGATTTTCCAGCATTTTAACCTGATGAGCCAAAAGACAGCAGAGGAGAATGTAGCCTTTGCCCTCAAACACTCTGGACTCAGCAAGGAAGAAAAGAAGGCTAAAGTAGCTAAGTTGTTGGACTTGGTCGGCTTGGCAGATCGTGCTGAAAACTACCCTTCACAACTATCTGGAGGGCAAAAACAGCGTGTGGCCATTGCGCGTGCCTTGGCAAATGATCCAAAAATCTTGATTTCAGACGAGTCGACTTCTGCCCTTGACCCTAAGACAACCAAGCAGATTTTGGCCTTGTTGCAAGATTTGAACCAAAAATTAGGCTTGACTGTTGTCTTGATTACGCATGAAATGCAGATTGTCAAAGATATTGCCAACCGTGTGGCGGTTATGCAGGACGGGCATTTGATTGAAGAGGGTAGTGTGCTTGAAATCTTCTCAGACCCTAAACAACCTTTGACTCAAGACTTTATCTCAACAGCTACAGGTATTGACGAAGCCATGGTCAAGATCGAGAAGCAAGAAATCGTGGAACACTTGTCTGAAAACAGTCTCTTGGTGCAGCTCAAGTATGCGGGTGCTTCAACAGACGAGCCACTTTTGAATGAATTGTACAAGCATTACCAAGTAACAGCTAATATCCTCTATGGGAATATCGAAATCCTCGATGGCACTCCTGTTGGAGAATTGGTGGTGGTCTTGTCAGGTGAAAAAGCAGCGCTAGCAGGTGCACAAGAAGCCATTCGTCAAGCAGGCGTACAGCTAAAAGTATTGAAGGGAGGACAGTAAGATGGAATCATTGATTCAAACCTATTTGCCAAATGTCTATAAGATGGGCTGGGCTGGTCAAGCAGGCTGGGGGACAGCTATCTACTTGACTCTTTATATGACGGTTCTTTCCTTTATCATCGGAGGTTTCTTAGGACTGGTTGCAGGGCTTTTCCTTGTCTTGACAGCTCCAGGTGGGGTCTTGGAAAATAAAGTTGTTTTCTGGATTTTGGATAAGATTACTTCCATTTTCCGTGCGGTACCATTTATCATTCTCTTGGCAGTCTTGTCACCCTTCTCTCATCTAATCGTAGGAACAAGCATTGGTCCAAATGCGGCTATCGTACCCCTATCTTTTGCAGTCTTTGCCTTCTTTGCCCGTCAGGTGCAGGTTGTATTGGCTGAGCTAGATGGTGGTGTCATTGAGGCGGCTCAAGCTAGCGGAGCGACATTCTGGGATATCGTAGGTGTTTACCTATCAGAAGGTCTTCCAGATTTGATCCGTGTGACGACTGTGACCTTGATTTCCCTTGTTGGTGAAACAGCCATGGCCGGAGCGGTTGGAGCTGGCGGTATTGGTAACGTAGCCATCGCTTATGGATTTAACCGCTACAATCACGATGTGACTATCTTGGCAACCATCATTATCATTTTGATTATCTTTGCAATCCAATTCTTGGGAGATTTCTTGACCAAGAAATTGAGCCATAAATAAAGAGATCTAGGCAATCTGTACATCATTCATAGGAGTTGTCGTTATAGTCAAGACTTGAAATTTTCTGTACTGGTTGCTATCAACCGTTACTTTTATGAGTTAGAGAGTTAAGAATTGT
>NZ_CAUQCJ010000059.1:0-5234 GCF_963516515.1 uncultured Streptococcus sp.
TGATGACAAAGAGGGAGAAGAGAGCTAGATAAAGGAGATAGAGAATCTGGGCAGTGTTTTTTAGTTTGGATACAACCTTGCCAAAAACAGGGCCAGGAACCTCAGCCTTCATCACTTCTAGGTGACTATTTTTGGCATTATCCATAATAGCAAGTGCAAAAACAAGCACTCCCATCCCTCCAATCAAGTGGGTAAAACTTCGCCAGAAGAGGAGGGAACGACTGAGAACCGAAACGTCGTTCAGAATAGTTGCTCCAGTAGTTGTAAAGCCAGAGCTGATTTCAAAAAAGGCATCGATAACGCTGGGAATTTGTCTAGCAAAGACAAAGGGGAGACCACCAAAGAAGGACCAAAGGATCCAACAGAGGGCAACAATCAAGACTCCCTCCTTGGCATAAATCCGTTGATTTTTTGGCTTTTGTAAAATTCCTGAACCGCCTAGTAATACGAGAATCCCTATTGTTGAAAAGAGGGCCGTAAAGACTTGGCTCGATTCACGGTAATAGAGAGCGACAGCTACAGGAACCAAAAGGAGAACAGCTTCAATCAAAAGTAATTTTGAAAGGAGGTAGCGAATCATACTTTTATTCATTTCTTACCTCGCGATCAAGTCATAAATCTTAGTGATGTTTGGCAACAAAGTTGTTACTAGGAGCTTGTCTCCAACTTCCAACATATCCTCCCCAGTTGGGAAAATGGTCTTGCCCTTTCGAATGATGGCTGCAATAAGAACCCCTTTTTTCAGTTTTAGTTGAGAAAGAGGTTTGGCAGTCATCTTATTAGCTTCCTTGATATGGAATTGCAGGGTTTCGATTTGGCCATTGGCTAGATGGTGCATGGCTTGAAGGTCTGAATACTGGGCATTAACCCGACCACGAATAAAGTGCATAATCGTATCTACAGCAATGCTTTTAGGAGTGATGATACTTGAAAAATCAGGTGCGTGGATAATCTCGAGGAGACTAGTACGATTGACCTTGGTGATATTTTTTTGTACACCTACGCTGTCAAGGAACATAGAGGTAATCAGATTTTCCTCATCGACACCTGTTAGAGTCGCAACGGCATCATAGTTTTGAGCACTTTCTTCCAGCAGGATATCTTTTGCGGTACCATCTCCTTGAACGATGTAGAGATTTGGGAATTTCTCGCTAAAGAAGCTGGCGATTTCAGGATTGATTTCAATGACCTTGGTATCGATACGACTGTCTTTGAGGATACCTAGTAGATAATAGGCAATTCTACCTGCACCGACGATGAGAAGGCTCTTCACGGCGCGAGATTTGAAATAATTATGGAAGAGCATCATATCAACACGGTTACCAGTGACAAAGATTCTATCTTTATCCTGTACGGTCATGTCACCACTTGGGATGATAATTTGATGATCTCTTTCTATCGCACAGACAATGACATTGCCAAATTTTTTCCGAAAATCAGAAATGGGCATTTGGCAAAGACCGCTGGATGATTTAACAGTGAATTCCATCAAGCTGACTCGTCCTCCAAAGAAACGTTCGACAGAGAGGGCGTTTGGGAAGTCAATGATATTTGCGATAGCGCGGGCAGCCAAGAGCTCAGGATTAACGATAAGAGAAAAACCGAGAATATTCTTTTCCTTGAAATAAGAGTTAGAATATTCAGGGTTCCGCACCCGAACGATGGTCTCTTTAGCTCCCATTTTTTTGGCTAGAACGGCTGCAATCATGTTCACTTCATCGTATTCAGTCAGGGCGATAAAGATATCACAATCCTGGACGCTGGCTTGCTCAAGGATGGTAAAATCGGCCCCGTTACCAAGGATACCCATGATATCAAAGCGATTAACAATATGATTGAGAACAGCTTCGTCTTGCTCAATCAGCAAAACATCATGCTTTTCTGCAACCAAGGAGCGACAGAGGGCAAAACCAACTTTTCCCCCTCCGACAAGGATAATTTTCATATTAAAACCTACTTTTTCATGATGTAACTATCATACCTTTTTTCAAGAAAAAATGCACCTACTAGCTAATAACCAGAGCTTTTAGTAGGAAATTTGCTATAAGGTAAAACTATACCCTAATCAATTGAAATAGCTATTAGCGACTTTCTCTGAAATATGGTATGATAAAGGATATACAAGGAGATAAAATGAATAATAATTTACTGGTATTACAATCAGACTTTGGTCTGGTTGATGGTGCGGTATCGGCTATGATTGGAGTGGCTTTAGAAGAGTCTCCAACCTTAAAAATACATCACTTGACGCACGATATCACGCCTTATAATATTTTTGAGGGGAGCTATCGTCTCTTTCAGACGGTGGATTACTGGCCTGAGGGAACGACATTTGTATCGGTAGTCGATCCAGGTGTCGGCTCGAAACGTAAGAGTGTAGTTGCTAAGACTGCAAAAAATCAATACATTGTCACGCCAGACAATGGAACTCTTTCCTTTATCAAGAAACACGTTGGCGTTGTAGCTATTCGTGAAATTTCTGAAGTAGCCAATAGACGTCAAAATACAGAGCATTCTTATACTTTCCACGGCCGTGATGTTTATGCCTATACTGGTGCTAAACTGGCCAGCGGTCACATTAGTTTTGAGGAAGTGGGGCCAGAGCTCAGTGTAGACCATATTGTGGAGCTTCCAGTCGTAGAGACCATTATTGAAGATCATCTGGTGAAGGGAGCTATTGATATTCTGGATGTGCGTTTCGGTTCGCTTTGGACCTCTATCACACGAGAAGAATTTTACAAGCTGGAACCAGAATTTGGTGACCGTTTTGAGGTGACTATCTATCACGCTGATATGCTGGTCTATCAAAATCAGGTTGTTTATGGCAAATCATTTGCAGATGTGAGAATTGGGCAACCCATCCTTTACATCAACTCTCTCTATCGTTTAGGTCTGGCTATCAACCAAGGTTCCTTTGCCAAAGCTTACAATGTAGGTGTCGGTTCATCTTGGACCATTGAAATAAAGAAAATAGAATCATAAAATAGGAGAATATAGATGAAAAATCAATCAATTAAACAAGTTGTTGCTATCGGTGTTGGAGCTGCGCTCTTTGTTGTCATCGGGATGATCAGCATTCCGACACCTGTTCCAAATACAAGCATCCAGCTTCAGTATGCGGTACAGAGCCTCTTGTCTATCATTTTTGGCCCTCTAGTTGGTCTACTTGTTGGTTTAATTGGGCATGCGGTGAAGGATTCTCTTGCTGGCTACGGTCTTTGGTGGACTTGGATTATTGCTAGCGGTCTCTTTGGTCTAGCTGTAGGACTCTTTAGAAAATATATTCGAGTAACACAAGGCGTTTTTGAGTTAAAGGATATTGTCTTCTTTAACCTCATTCAGATTGTTGCAAATGCTCTTGTTTGGGGTGTTTTGGCACCACTTGGAGATGTTGTGATTTATCAAGAAGCGGCAGAAAAAGTATTTGCCCAAGGGATTGTTGCAGGTATTGCAAACGCGGTGACTATTGCTATCGCAGGAACTCTTCTTTTGATAGCTTATTCACGTACGCAGACTCGTTCAGGAAGTTTGAAAAAGGATTAACATAAGGGAAAAGGCTGGGCAACCAGTCTTTTTCGATGTTTATAGATTAGTTAGGCAAGTAAGCTAAGATAGGAAGCTTTTTGGTTCTAAGTTTTTAAGAGAAGAGTCTGCAAGAAGGAGTAGATTTATGATAAAATAGAAGTCTAATACTCTGCGAAAATCTCTTCAAACCGCGTCAGCTCTATCTGCAACCTCAAAACAGTGTTTTGAGCAACCTACGGCTAGCTTCCTGGTTTGCTCTTTGATTTTCATTGAGTAGAAGAAGCGAATGAAGAGAGTAAGATGAAAGAAGCTATAATTGAGTGGAAGGATTTCTCTTTCCAGTATGAAACGCAACAAGAACCGACCTTGCAAGGGGTGGACTTGACCATTTACAAGGGAGAGAAAGTCTTAATTGTTGGGCCATCTGGGTCAGGCAAGTCTACCTTGGGTCAATGTTTGAATGGGATTATTCCCAATATTTACAAGGGTCAGATGTCTGGAGAATTTTTGATCAAGGGGCAAGCAGCCTTTGATATGAGCATCTACGATAAATCTCATCTGGTCAGTACAGTTTTGCAGGATACAGATGGGCAGTTTATCGGCCTGTCTGTGGCAGAGGATTTGGCTTTTGCTCTGGAAAATGACGTGACAGCTCTAGATGACATGAAAAGTCGTGTTCATAAATGGGCTGAAAAGCTGGACCTTATTTCTTTACTGAATCAGCGTCCTCAGGATCTGTCTGGTGGACAAAAGCAGCGAGTCAGTCTAGCTGGTGTCTTGATTGATGAGAGTCCGATTCTTTTGTTTGATGAGCCACTCGCCAATCTGGATCCCAAGTCAGGTCAGGATATTATCGAATTGATTGATCAGATTCATAAGGAGGAGGGGACGACGACTCTTATTATCGAGCACCGTTTGGAGGATGTTCTGCATCGCCCTGTGGATCGGATTGTCTTGATAAACGATGGCTGTATCCTCTTTAATGGGAGTCCTGATCAGTTACTGGCGACTGATTTGTTGACCCAAAATGGAATTCGAGAACCCCTTTATCTAACCACTCTCCGTCAATTGGGTGTGGATTTAGTCAAGGAAGAACAATTAGCAGATCTGGATAACTTGTCTATCTCAAAAGGTCAGGTTCAGTTGCGGACGGAACTGGTAAAAGAAACCCCAGAATTGCAGTTACTCTTTAGACTAGAGGACGTGTCTTTTTCTTATGATGATAGACCGATTTTAAAATCCATTCATTTAGATATTAAAAAGGGTGAAAAGATTGCCATTGTCGGGAAAAATGGAGCAGGGAAGTCAACTCTAGCCAAGGCCTTAAGTAGCTTTATTCAGACTGAAGGTCGCTATCTTTGGGAAGGACAGGATATAAAAGGAGATTCTGTTGCAGAGCGGGCGGAACGAGTAGGCTATGTGCTGCAAAATCCTAATCAAATGATTTCAACCAACATGATTTTTGATGAGGTGGCTCTGGGACTTCGTTTGCGAGGTGTGGACGAGCAGGAAATTGAAACGAGAGTCTATGAAACTTTGAAAATCTGTGGTCTCTATGAATTCCGTAATTGGCCTATTTCTGCCCTGTCATTTGGACAGAAAAAACGCGTCACTATTGCCTCGATTTTGGTCTTAGGGGCTGAAATTATCCTCTTAGATGAACCGACAGCAGGTCAAGACCAGAAGAACTATACTGAGATTATGGAATT
>NZ_CAUQCJ010000060.1:0-5182 GCF_963516515.1 uncultured Streptococcus sp.
TCTGCATTTTGTTCTGCTTTTAGGGCTGCTGCACGGGCTTTAAAGTCAATACGTGGAGCCGCTTGATTTAAACGTTTGTCCTCTTGTTGACGGCGCTCATTTCCACGATTTTGCTGACCTTGCTGTTTCTTAGCTTGGTCATTAAAGCGACGATTATCGCGGTTGCCTTGACCTTGTTTTCCACCATTACGGTTATCATTCTTTTGATGATTTCCCTTTTGTTGGTCACGGTTATTGCCCTTGTTTTGCTTGCGTCGTTCTGCCTGCTCTTTGGCACGAGCTTCACGCTCAGCCTTGAAATTACGGCTTTGCGGTTTAGCTACTACTTTTTCTGTTTTAGGAGCGACTGGCTCAGCAGGTTTTGCCTCTTCCTTAGCTACAGCTGGTTTAGCTGGCTCAGATTTTTCGGCTTTCTTTTCTGCACTTTCTTTTGGTGCTGCAGGTTTTGCTTCTACTTTCGGAGCAGCTGCAGGCTTAAAGCTGGCAGCGATTTTTGCAGCGACAGCTTCTTCCACACTTGATGAGTGGCTTTTCACATCCAAGCCCAACTCTTTTGCACGCGCTACAACTTCTTTACTTTCTTTTCCAAGTTCTTTTGCGATTTCGTACAATCTTTTCTTAGACAAATCATGTCCTCCTCTTCTATTCCATAAGAGACCTCATTTTCTTTGTAAATCCAGCATCTGTCACAGCCAAAACCTTTCTTGATTTCCCGACTGCTATGCTTAATTCCAGTGTTGAAAACACGGTTACAATTTCTACTTGATAATAATGACCTTTATCTTGAATCTTCTTGGTCAGATTGGGTCCAGCATCATGGGCTAGAAAGACCAACTTGGCCTTGCCGTCTTGAATAGCCTTGACCACCAATTCTTCACCCGATATGATCCGCCCTGCTCGCTGAGCAAGTCCCAAGAGATTGCTTATCTTTTGCTTATTCAAGTCCTAACTCTCTTCTTTTCACTTTGTGATCCACATAAGCGATCAACTCGTCATAAAAGCTTTCATCAACTTCCATATTAAAGCTGCGGTTAAAGACCTTCTTCTTTTTCGCCTCTAGGGCTTCTGCATTGTCTAGCTTGATATAAGCGCCACGGCCATTGGCCTTGCCTGTCGGATCGATAAAGACTTGTCCTTCCTTGTTTTTGACAATGCGGAGCAAATCTCGCTTATCAATCACTTCATTGGACACGACAGACTTGCGCAAAGGGATTTTTCTCGTTTTCATCTTTCCCTCCTCTAGCAGATTTTATTCTTCTACAGTATCGTTTTCTGCTTCCAACTCTACCGAACCAGCTTCTTCCATGGCTTCAAATTCGCTAGCAGACTTGATATCGATACGGTAACCAGTCAAGTGAGCCGCCAAGCGAACGTTTTGCCCACGACGACCGATAGCAAGAGAAAGCTTGTTATCAGGAACAACCACCAAGGCACGTTTGCTGTCGTTTTCGTCAAAAATAACTTGGTCAACCTCAGCAGGAGCGATGGCATTGTAAATAAATTCAGCTGGATCTGCCACCCACTCGATAACGTCGATGTTTTCTTCGATTGGCACCATACGGTCATTTTTAGCATCGTAGCGAGCTGGGTGGAATTTGCTGGTAATCTTCTTGATATTAGCACCACCACGTCCAACGATTGTACCGATAGCATCCACGTTTGGATTGTGGCTACGAACGGCAACCTTCGTACGGTCACCAGCTTCACGAGCCACGCTCATGATTTCAACAGTTCCATCATAAACTTCTGGGATTTCTTGCTCCATCAAACGTTTGATCATTTCTGGATGACTACGGCTAACAAAGACGTTGACACCACGAGGGTTATCTTCAACCTTATAGACATAAACTTCGATACGATCATGAGAAGAAAAGACTTCTCCAGGGATTTGGTCTTGTTTTGACAATTGGGCTTCGATGCTGCCAAGGTTGACATAGATAAAGCGGTTGTCAAAGCGTTCTACTGTACCAGACATGATTTCTTGCTCATGTTCTTTATAAGTATTGTAAGTGATGGCACGTGTTTGCTTGCGCATTTTTTCCATGATGGTTTGTTTGGCAGATTGGGCTGCTACACGACCAAACTCAGCAGGTGCTTCTTCAAACTTGATTTTGTCACCAAGTTCATAGGCTGAATTAATGGCAAGAGCATCTTTCAAGCTGATTTCCAAACGGCTATCAAATACTTCATCAACCACTTCACGGACAGTATAAACTGTAAAGTCACCTGTTTTTTCATTGAAATCAATAGCTACGCTGTCTGATTGACCATAGCGTCTGCGATAAGCGGAACGAAGCGACTCTACTACTGCGTCGATGATATCTTCTTTTTTGATTCCCTTGTCTTCTTCCAAAATGCGGAAGGCCTCTAGCATTTCTTTACTCATGTTTTCTTCACTTTTGAATCCTCAAAAGCTATCCTTTCTTTTTCTATAATTTAACTGCTAAACGTGCTTTTGATACTAAACTGTATGGAATTTGGACGGTTTTCTTACGCGTCTTGTCCATATATTCCATAGTCAACTCGTCCTCTTCGAAGGCCAACAAGGTTCCTTCAAAGACCTTTTGCTTATCGATGGCTTGGTAGAGCCCGACATGGATGTATTTCCCAACCGCTCCAGCGACGGCATCCTTGGTTTTCAAAGGACGTTCCAAGCCCGGACTGGTGATTTCTAGGAAATATTGTTCTGGGAAGGGATCGGGCTTGATGGTGTCTAGGACAGGACTGATAATTTCTGTCAAGTCTGCCGTGTCGTTCAAGGTAATTCCTTCAGGTTTATCTACAAAAATACTGAGAATCATGTCACTGCCAATCTTTCCATACTCGATATCCACGAGTTCGAAAGGTTCTTGAATGACAGGTTCTACAACTTCTCTGACTAATTCTACGATTGTTGCGATTGCGTCCACCTCCTCATAAGCAAGAGGCGAAGATATTTCCCCGCCTCACTTTTTATATTCTTACTCTTAGTATAGCACGTTTGCCAACTTATGTAAAGCAAAAGCACTTATACAGCCTGATTTCAGGCTATTTCTTAAAATTCTGCCTCAACTCGATAGATAACTTGCCCCTTGTTGGAGAATTTTTGCTCGTATTCTGTCATGACATTGCCTTCAAAATCACTGGCATGTAAATCTAGCCAGACGCCATTGAGCTTCATGCCATACTGAGAAAAGCTCACTAGGCTGTACTCAAACAAGCCACGGTTATCCGTCTTGAAATGAATTTCTCCATTTTCAGGCAAGATACGTTTGAAGGTATCCAAGAAGGTCTTGTAGGTCAAACGACGCTTTTCATGGCGTTTTTTAGGCCAAGGATCTGAAAAGTTCAGATACAAGCGATCAATCTCACCGTCTTCAAAGTAGTCAGTCAAGTCAGAACCATCTACCCACAAAAGCTTGATATTAGGCACTCCAACTTCAAGCACCTTGTCCAAGGCATAGCTCAAAACAGACTTTTGAATATCAATCCCGATATAGTTGATGTTAGAGTTTTGCTTGGCCATACCTGAAACAAAGGCACCCTTTCCACTTCCAACTTCCACATGAATGGGATTGTCATTGCCAAACAAGTCCCGCCATTTTCCCTTGGCTTCCAAGGGATTGAGGACCACATACTGGGGATTTGCCTCTAGTAATTCTGTCGCCCCTTTACGATTTCTAACTCTCATCTTCTCTTTCCATACTTGTCTCGGAAGTGACGTAAGCCATGGATCTCCCGATTGACATTTTCTAAATCTTGGTTCATATAATACTTGGAAATCTGGCTCAAATAAGACAATTGACCGTACCAATACAATTTATTTAATACCGTTTGATTGTACTTGTAACCGTAGTAGGTCAACCATTCCTTCCACTGATGTTCTGGAATATAATGGCAGAGCATATGGGCCACATCAAACATGCGGTCGGTTAAGCGAACCGAATCCCAATCTACCAAATAAATCAAGCCACTATCTGTCTCAATCCAATTACTATGTCGTACATCTCCATGGACAATGGTCGCATAGTCCTCTCTAAATCCTGGAATAGTCTGACGTAAATCAGCCATCACTTCACTGATAAAATGATTTTTACGCAAAGCATCTGGAGCCGTTTCTTGCCAAGACTGTAGTAAATCTACAGGTGTTTCCATGGCATAGCCCAAACGACTCAACTGTGTCATCAACGGACGTGAGCGATGAAGGCGGGTTAAAATATTGACGATTTGCTTACGATTCATATCATAGGGGGTCAATATCTTGCCTGTCAACCATTCTTGAGCACACATGTCACGCCCATCTGCCAAACGGCGACTCCATAATAATTGTGGAGCAATTTGTTCTCTAGCTAGACCAGGTAGGATTGGAGAGGTGTTCATTTTTACAAAGATACGCTTCCCATCAGGATAGCTACCCATATAAGCCTTGCCACTTTTCCCAGGTATGGGAGTCAGTGTTAGCTCATTATCACCCAAATCCATTTCTTTCCTCCGTATAAAGTTTCCTTACTATTCTACTAGTTTTTGGCCTATTCGTCAACCGCTCCACACCCGATTCTCAAAGAAAAGCCTCTGGATTGGCTTGGGTATCATTATAGAAAGAAAAAGGCAAGCACCGTCTTCTGCTTACCTTTTCATGATTTTTATAAATAATATAAGAGTGGCCAAGCATTGTAAAACATGTGAACTAGAGTAGAAACCCATAGGTTTTGGCTCTTTTTATAAGCAAAGCCCAGCAACAAGCCCCCAAGTAGATAAAAAATAAACGAAGGGACATTAGAAGGTCCATGCATGAAAGAAAATAGTGAGGAAGTTAGCACAAGCCCTAACCAAGAATTGTCAAAAACCGCACCTTGGAGAAGTCCTCTGAAAATGAGTTCCTCTTGGATGGGTCCAAAAACTGAGGAAGTCAAAATCAAAGACAGAGAAATTCCTCTGCTGACTTCCGCCAAGTGTTGAACTCCTGCGCCAGAAGAAATAGCGAAGAAATGAATATAAACCAGCGTCTCAAGCACACTTAGAAGAAAGATTGCAATAAAAAGCAAAAGGTCTTTCTTGCTTAACATCCCAAAAGAAATCATTTCAAACTTTCTAGCATAAACAACACTCAGCGAGGTTACAAGAAGACTTACAATAATCAATTCAGATTCATTTTGAAAAAAATCCCCATGGTTAATCGTATAAGGAACTGTAATGACGATTA
>NZ_CAUQCJ010000061.1:0-5175 GCF_963516515.1 uncultured Streptococcus sp.
ACAACTTGTTCGTACTCTTGAATACTTCGCAAAAATCGCTAAATAATTCTTGAGTCGATAAAAAGCAAGGCCTTTTGGTCTTGCTTTTCTTATATGGAAAAATGGATGACACGACAATCATCCATTCTTTTTTATACTCTTCGAAAATCAAATTCAAACCACGTCAACGTCTCCTTGCCGTACTCAAGTACAGCCTGCGGCTAGTTTCCTAATTTGCTCTTTGATTTCCATTGAGTATTAATTCTGTTTCAAAAGTATCTGAAAGGACGGTGAAGCTTAATTTCTCTAATGTAAGTGGATGGGTAAAGGAAAGTCGAAAGGCATGAAGCATAAGTCGACTTGATTTTCCTTTGCTATTATAGAGAGGGTCACCTAGGATAGGGAAGTTATGATGCGAAAGGTGGACACGGATTTGATGGGTTCGCCCTGTCTTTAGTTTGCAACGGACAAGAGCTGTTTTGTTTGAAAATTGCTTTAATCTGCTTACATGCGTTTCAGCATATTGCCCATTTTTTGTATCAACTATTCGTTTTCTGCGATCATGGCGATCACGTCCGATTTTGTCCTTGAAAACAAGCTCTTTGCTGTTGATATTTCCATCAACAAGGGCCCAATATTCCCTAGAAATCTCTTTTTTCTCCAATAAGCGATTGAGAATAGGTAGGATAAAAGGATTTTTAGCGAAGAGAACTAAACCGCTGGTTTCCATGTCTAGACGATGAACGACATAACAGGTTTGGCCAAGGTAGGCACTGACGTGGTTAAGAAGAGCAATTTCGTTTGGTTGGTTGCCGTGCGTTTTCATACCCTCGGGTTTGTTTACAATAATCAAGTGTTGATCTTGATAAACTTCCTGAACTAAGTCTGGGTTGCCCCAAGGGATTGTCTTTTTGGGATAATCTTCCTCGTCAAATGTCAACTGGCAAACATCTCCAGGATTTACCATCTCGTTCCAGTGAACTTCTTCTTGGTTTATCAAAATATGTTTCTTGATTCTCAAAAAATGACGAATTTTTCTAGGAATAAGGAGTTGCTCCTTTAATAATTGCTTCACCGTCATTTGAGGCAAAGAAGCGGGTAATGTAAATGTGAATTTCATACAGATATTGTAACAAAAAAAGCCCTATTTGGATAGGAAATAGCTAAATTCTTGTCTTCCTATGATGAAGATGATAAAATAAACGCATGAAATTAGATAAATTATTTGAGAAATTTCTTTCTCTTTTTAAAAAAGAAACAAGAGAACTAGAGGATTCTGATTCGACTAGCTTGCGTCGCTCTCGTAGTGATCGAAAAAAATTAGCCCAAGTGGGGCTGATTAGAAAATTCTGGCGCCGCTATCATCTAACTAAAATCGTTGTTATACTAGGCTTGAGTGCAAGCTTGCTAGTCGGAACCTATTTGTTTGCTGTAGCCAAGTCAACCAATGTTAATGATTTGCAAAATGCCTTGAAAACTCGGACTCTCATTTTTGACCGTGAAGAAAAAGAGGCAGGTGCCTTGTCTGGTCAAAAGGGAACCTACGTTGAACTGACTGACATCAGTAAAAACTTACAAAATGCTGTTATTGCGACAGAAGACCGTTCTTTCTATAAAAACGACGGGATTAACTATAGTCGTTTCTTCTTGGCTATTGTTACTGCTGGACGTTCAGGTGGTGGTTCTACTATTACCCAACAGCTGGCTAAAAACGCCTATTTGTCACAGGATCAAACTGTTGAGAGAAAAGCGAAAGAATTTTTCCTTGCTTTAGAATTAACAAAAAAATATAGCAAGGATCAGATTCTAACTATGTACCTAAACAACGCCTATTTTGGAAATGGTGTGTGGGGCGTAGAAGATGCGAGTAAGAAATACTTTGGAGTTTCTGCATCAGAAGTGAGTTTGGATCAAGCTGCGACTCTGGCAGGGATGCTCAAGGGGCCGGAACTGTATAATCCTTTAAATTCTGTAGAGGATTCTACCAATCGTCGCGATACTGTTTTGCAAAATATGGTTGCAGCGGGTTATATTGATAAAAATCAAGAAACCGAAGCTGCAGGAGTTAATATGACCTCGCAATTGCAAGATAAGTATGAAGGAAAAATTTCAGATTACCGTTACCCTTCTTATTTTGATGCGGTGGTTAATGAAGCTGTTTCTAAGTATAATCTAACAGAGGAAGAAATCGTAAATAATGGCTACCGCATTTACACAGAGTTGGACCAAAACTACCAAGCAAATATGCAGGTTGTCTATGAAAATACAGCGCTATTTCCGAGGGCAGAGGATGGAACATTTGCTCAATCAGGAAGTGTAGCTCTCGAACCGAAAACAGGGGGAGTTCGTGGGGTTGTCGGTCAAGTTGCTGACAATGATAAAACTGGATTCCGGAATTTCAACTATGCAACTCAATCAAAGCGTAGCCCTGGTTCTACAATTAAGCCTTTAGTTGTTTATACGCCGGCAGTTGAGGCAGGTTGGGCTTTGAACAAACAGTTGGATAACCATACGATGCAGTATGACAGCTATAAGGTTGATAACTATGCAGGGATCAAAACGAGTCGAGAAGTTCCTATGTATCAAGCCTTGGCAGAATCGCTTAATCTACCTGCTGTTGCTACTGTTAATGATTTGGGTGTTGATAAGGCTTTTGAGTCAGGAGAAAAATTTGGACTCAACATGGAAAAAGTCGACCGTGTTCTTGGTGTCGCCTTGGGAAGTGGTGTCGAAACCAATCCTCTGCAAATGGCTCAAGCATATGCTGCCTTTGCCAATGAAGGTTTAATGCCGGAAGCTCATTTTATTAGTAGAATTGAAAATGCTAGCGGGCAGATTATTGCAAGCCATAAAAATTCACAAAAACGGGTGATTGATAAGTCTGTAGCTGACAAGATGACTAGTATGATGTTAGGAACATTCACCAACGGAACGGGAATTAGTTCGTCGCCTGCAGACTATGTCATGGCAGGGAAAACTGGTACAACTGAAGCAGTTTTCAATCCTGAATACACAAGTGACCAGTGGGTAATTGGCTATACTCCGGATGTAGTGATTAGTCACTGGCTTGGTTTTCAGACCACTGATGAAAATCACTATCTAGCAGGATCTACTTCAAATGGTGCAGCTCATGTCTTTAGGAATATTGCAAATACCATTTTACCTTATACCCCAGGAAGTACCTTTACAGTTGAAAATGCTTATAAGCAAAATGGAATT
This sequence comes from uncultured Streptococcus sp., assembly GCF_963516515.1. Taxonomy (GTDB): domain Bacteria; phylum Bacillota; class Bacilli; order Lactobacillales; family Streptococcaceae; genus Streptococcus. The sequence continues at coordinate 3,199 of NZ_CAUQCJ010000061.1, forward strand.
GCACCAGCTAACACAAAAAGACAAGTACAAACCAATGATAATAGCCAGACAGATGATAATTTGTCTGATATTCGAGGACGTGCGCAAAGTCTAGTAGATGAGGCTAGCCGGGCTATCTCAGATGCGAAGATTAAGGAAAAGGCTCAAACAATATGGGATTCGGTAGTCAATCTATTTCGCTAAGATGCTTGTCAAAGCCTAGCTTTCTTGTTATAATAGATAAGATGGAGGCGTTATGGCACTAAAAAAAGCAAGCCTAGCTTGTGCGGTTTGTGGTTCTAGAAACTATTCAATCAAGATTAGTGGAAACCCCAAGCCTACACGACTAGAAGTAAATAAATTTTGTAAGCATTGTGGTAAGTACACTACACACAGAGAAACGAGATAGGAGAGAGCGATGCGTTTTATTGGAGATATTTTTAGACTTCTTAAAGACACAACATGGCCAACTCGCAAGGAAAGCTGGAGAGATTTTCGTTCTATTATGGAATACACAGCTTTCTTTGTAGTAATTATTTACATTTTTGACCAGTTGATTGTTTCAGGTTTGATTCGATTTATTAACATTTTTTAGAAGGCTAGTGGAGTTAATTACACTAGAAATCTTCTATTTATGAAAGGAAATATCATGGATAGTTTTGATAAAGGGTGGTTTGTTTTACAAACTTATTCTGGTTATGAAAATAAGGTAAAAGAAAATCTATTACAACGTGCACAAACCTACAATATGTTGGATAATATTCTACGCGTTGAAATTCCAACACAAACAGTGCAAGTTGAAAAAAATGGAAAGAGAAAAGAAGTAGAAGAAAATCGCTTTCCAGGTTATGTTCTTGTAGAAATGGTCATGACAGATGAAGCTTGGTTTGTTGTGCGAAACACACCAAACGTTACAGGATTCGTAGGATCACACGGGAACAGATCAAAACCAACACCATTATTGGAACAAGAAATTCGTGACATTTTGGTATCTATGGGACAAACTGTTCAAGAATTTGATTTCGATGTTGAGGTTGGTCAAACCGTACGTATTATTGATGGTGCTTTTGCAGACTATACTGGTAAGATTACAGAGATTGATAACAATAAAGTGAAGATGATTATCTCTATGTTTGGTAATGACACAGTTGCAGAAGTAAACCTAAACCAAATTGCAGAATTATAACCCAAAGAGAGGCTTGTCCTCTCTTTTTGTGCAGTTGAGACAGTAAAGAGGACAGAATAGGCGAAATGGGCCTAATTAGCTTTTTTATTTGTTAAACTGTATCTAGAAAGGGGAAGATTATGCTTAAAGAATTGTATGAAGAAGTCCAAGGTATTGTATACAAGTGTAGAAATGAATATTACCTTCATTTATGGGAGCTATCGGATTGGGAGCAAGAGGGAATGATTTGCTTGCATGAATTGATTAGTAAAGAAGAAGGATTAGTAGAAGATATTTCTCGTTTAAGGAAATATTTCAAAACCAAGTTTCGTAATCGAATTTTAGACTATCTCCGTAAACAAGAAAGTAAAAAACGAAGATATGATAAAGAGCCTTATGAAGAAGTGGGGGAGATTAGTCATCGAGTAAGTGAGGGAGGTCTCTGGCTAGACGATTATTATCTCTTTCATGAAACACTAAGAGATTATAGAAGGAAACAAAGTAAAGAGCAACAAGAAGAGTTAGAACGCGTCTTAAGACATGAACGCTTCCGAGGACGTCAAAGAGTATTAAGAGACTTGCGTATTGTGTTTAAAGAGTTTGATATCTGTACACATTAGGAAGCTATGCAAAAAAAGGTAAATTCCCAAACTAACTTCCACCACTAATCCAAGTGGAAGTTAGTCTGATAAAAATCCTAAAAACCAGTGGAAATCCGTGTCAGGGTAAGTTCCACTAGTTTTAGTCATGCTTGATTTTATTGCTTTTTTAACCAAACTGAATCGAAAAAAAGAGCGCACAAAATCCCCTCATCTGAAAGCGTTTCAGATTAA
>NZ_CAUQCJ010000062.1:0-4777 GCF_963516515.1 uncultured Streptococcus sp.
CCGAACGGCATGTACGGTGGTGTGAGAGGGGCTAGAGATTATCCCCTACTCGATTGCAGACCCCGAATTTTCGTTTTTTCATGCAAAAATAGCGCATTTTCGGTGCTGAGATGATGATCCTGGAGCTTTTTCAGATAATTTTTTGACCTATCTATCATTAGAAAAGCTTAGAGCGCCAAAGGATTTGAGCGTTTTTCTGATTTTTAAGACTTTTTCCCAGTCTCTTTTTCGATTGAAGATGTAATTATTCTACTAACTAACTTCTTAGTACTAGCCAACAACGATAATCATAATTCCTCCCAAAATTAGGAATAATAAAGGCAATAATTTTTGTTTTTTCATGTGAAAAACCTCGCTTTTATTTTCTGTTATTTTATGCTAGAATATTAAAAATCAAATTTTAATTTCAAAGGTGGCAACTAAGATAGGAGCGCTACATGTCTAATTCATTTGTCAAGTTGTTAGTCTCTCAATTGTTTGCAAATTTAGCAGATATTTTCTTTAGAGTAACAATCATTGCTAACATATACATTATTTCAAAATCAGTAATTGCCACATCACTAGTTCCTATTTTAATAGGGATATCCTCTTTTGTTGCGAGTCTTTTAGTTCCTTTAGTTACTAAAAGGTTAGCACTAAATAGGGTTTTATCTTTATCCCAATTTGGAAAGACTATATTATTAACGATACTGGTAGGAATGTTTACCGTAATGCAATCAGTAGCGCCTTTGGTAACCTATCTATTTGTTGTTGCAATTTCCATATTAGATGGTTTTGCAGCACCTGTTTCCTATGCTATTGTGCCACGCTATGCGACCGATTTGGGCAAGGCTAACTCAGCCTTATCAATGAGTGGTGAAGCTGTTCAATTAGTGGGTTGGGGATTAGGTGGACTCTTGTTTGCAACAATTGGTCTCTTACCTACCACGTTTATCATTTTAATCTTGTATATCATTTCTAGCTTTCTGATGTTATTTCTTCCTAAGGCTGAAGTGGAGGTGTTAGAGTCAGAAACTAATCTTGAAATTTTACTCAAAGGTTGGAAGTTAGTTGCTAGAGATTCTAGATTAAGACTTTTTGTATCAGCAAATTTATTGGAAATTTTCTCAAATACGATTTGGGTTTCTTCTATCATACTTGTCTTTGTAACTGAGCTATTAAATGAAACGGAAAGTTACTGGGGATATTCTAATACAGCATACTCTATCGGGATTATAATTAGTGGCTTAATTGCTTTTAGGCTATCTGAAAAGTTTCTTGCTGCTAAATGGGAAAGTATTCTTTTTTCTCTTGTAGGCATGGTAATAGTGACACTGACTATTCTATATTTTCCAAACGCACAGATGTTTTTATTATTTTCAGCTTTAGTTGGTATGTTATCGCAACTAAAAGAAGTTCCTGAAAGTGTATTTCTTCAGGAAACAGTAGAGGAAAATAACTTGGTTAATGTCTATTCCGTTCTGGAAGTGATTTCAACACTATCATTTTCAGTATTTGTTTTGCTAATGAGCTATATTACTGAAAATTTTGGTATTAGCATCAGTTTTTGGCTATCGGCCATTTGTCTGATGATAGAAGCTATTTTAATCTATATCAGACGAGATTATTTTAAATGAGAGACTGATTAAAAAGTCTTTAAAAATCAGAAAAGCGCATAGTATTAGGTGTTGAAAAAACTTGATATTGTGCGTTTTATTATGGGAATATTTACTTCATTGTCTCCTGAAATGGAATTTTGAACCAGGAACACTCTATTTGAAATATACATAGAAAAACTGCATAATCTTTAAAATTAGCTTAAATACAGTGAAAATGTACGGTAAACAATTGAAAAATTACCCTATAAAATGGTACAATGGTAGAAAAATAAGCTAGTAAGAATCACTCTTATTTTAGCGAAAAATTACAGAAATGAATGGTTTTTCTTGATGAAACAGAGAAAAGAATTGTACCTCTTTCTTGGTCGGACAGCCTTGTATTTTCTTATCTTTCTAGGGCTGCTTTACTTCTTTAGCTATCTTGGACAGGGTCAAGGAAGCTTTATCTATAATGAATTTTAACTTGAAGGAGAATCCCTATTGTGTCAAATAAACCAATAGCAGATATGATTGAAACCATTGAGCATTTTGCTCAGACCCAGCCTAGCTATCCTGTCTATAATGTTTTAGGGCAGGAACACACTTATGGCGATTTAAAGGCTGATTCGGATAGTTTGGCTGCAGCTATTGACCAACTAGACTTGCCAGAGAAGTCTCCTGTAGTCGTTTTTGGTGGCCAAGAATATGAAATGTTGGCAACTTTTGTAGCTTTGACTAAGTCAGGTCATGCTTACATTCCAATTGATAGCCATTCGGCCTTGGAACGAGTTTCAGCTATTTTAGAAGTAGCGGATCCAAGCTTGATTATTGCCATTTCAGACTTTCCATTGGAGCAGGTTTCTACACCGATAATGAATCTAGCTCAGGTTCAAGGAACCTTTGATAAAGGGACCAGCTATGAAATCACGCATTCAGTCAAGGGAGATGATAACTACTACATTATCTTTACTTCTGGTACGACTGGTAAGCCAAAGGGAGTGCAGATTTCACATGATAATCTCCTCAGCTTTACCAACTGGATGATTACGGATAAGGAATTTGCGACACCAAGTCGTCCGCAAATGCTGGCTCAACCGCCTTATTCTTTTGATCTGTCTGTCATGTACTGGGCACCGACCTTGGCACTTGGTGGTACACTTTTCGCTCTTCCATCTGCCATTACACAGGACTTTAAACAACTTTTTGCGACCATCTTTTCATTGCCAATCGCTATCTGGACTTCAACACCATCCTTTGCGGATATGGCCATGTTGTCTGAAGACTTTAATAGTGAGAAAATGCCTGGAATCACGCATTTCTACTTTGATGGCGAAGAATTGACGGTCAAAACAGCTCAAAAATTGCGCGAGCGTTTCCCAAATACCCGAATTATCAATGCTTACGGTCCAACAGAAGCGACAGTGGCCCTATCAGCAGTTGCTGTGACAGACGAGATGTTAGCGACTCTCAAACGCCTACCAATCGGCTATACCAAGGCTGATTCTCCAACCTTTATCATTGATGAGGAAGGCAATAAATTGCCAAATGGCGAACAGGGAGAAATCATTGTTTCTGGACCAGCTGTTTCAAAAGGTTATATGAACAATCCTGAAAAAACAGCGGAAGCCTTCTTTGAATTTGAAGGATTGCCAGCCTATCACACAGGTGATGTGGGATCTATGACAGATGAAGGCTTGCTTCTCTACGGAGGACGCATGGACTTCCAGATTAAGTTCAACGGTTACCGCATTGAGTTAGAAGATGTCTCTCAAAACCTCAACAAGTCTCGCTTTATCGAGTCTGCTGTCGCAGTACCGCGCTATAATAAGGACCACAAGGTACAAAATCTCTTGGCCTATGTCATCTTAAAAGACGGTGTCCGTGAGCAGTTTGAACGTGATATCGATATTACCAAGGCTATCAAGGAAGACTTGACAGATATTATGATGTCTTATATGATGCCGTCCAAATTCCTTTATCGAGACAGTTTACCACTGACTCCAAATGGAAAAATTGACATCAAAGGATTGATTAACGAGGTGAATAAGAGATGATGGAGTTCTTTCAACAGCTTCCTCATTTAGAGCCATACGGTAATCCTCAGTATTTTGTCTATGTGATTGCTGCAACCTTGCCCATCTTTATAGGCCTCTTTTTCAAGAAACGCTTTGCCTGGTATGAAGTGTTGGTTAGTCTCTTCTTTATCGTCACCATGTTGGTAGGTGGGAAGACTAACCAATTGGCTGCCTTGGGTATTTACCTTTGTTGGGAAATATTGCTCCTGCTTTTCTACAAGCATTATCGAAAAAGTAAGGATGGAAAGTGGGTTTTCTACCTAGTTAGTTTTCTGTCACTCCTTCCGATTATCTTTGTCAAGGTGCAGCCAGCTATCAATGGAACGCAGTCTTTGCTTGGATTTTTGGGAATTTCTTACCTGACCTTTCGTTCGGTTGGGATTATCATCGAGCTGAGAGATGGAGTGATTAAGGATTTTACCTTCTGGGAATTCCTCCGCTTTCTTCTATTTATGCCGACTTTTTCAAGTGGTCCAATTGATCGCTTTAAGCGATTTAATGAAAATTATCAGACCATTCCTGAGCGAGATGAGTTGATGGATATGCTGGATGAATCTGTTCGCTATATCATGTGGGGATTTTTGTATAAGTTTATCCTAGCTCATGTTTTAGGAGAGACCTTACTCCCTCCTCTGAAGAATCTAGCCCTGGAGTCAGGTGGCTTCTTTAACCTCTATGCCTTGGCAGTTATGTATACCTTTGGTCTGGAGCTCTTCTTTGACTTTGCAGGTTACTCTATGTTTGCCTTAGCCATTTCAAATTTGATGGGAATCCGTAGCCCTATCAACTTTAATAATCCCTTTTTATCAAGGGATTTAAAGGAGTTTTGGAACCGTTGGCATATGAGTCTCTCTTTCTGGTTCCGTGACTTTGTCTTTATGCGGATGGTGATGGTGTTAACCAGAAAGAAGGTCTTTAAGAATCGCAATGTAACCTCAAGTGTGGCCTACATTGTAAATATGCTGATTATGGGATTTTGGCACGGTGTGACCTGGTACTATATCGCCTATGGACTCTTTCATGGATTAGGCTTGGTTATCAATGACGCTTGGATTCGTAAGAAAAAAACGCTCAATAAGGAACGGAAAAAAGCAGGGAAGCCTGCTCTACCTGAGAATCGCTGGA
>NZ_CAUQCJ010000063.1:0-4404 GCF_963516515.1 uncultured Streptococcus sp.
CAGCGCCAGATGAGGTCATTCATGACTTGATTATGAATGCGCGTGATAGTGAAGGGTACTCTGACTCCAAAGGGATTTTTTCAGCCCGTAAGGCCATCATGCAGTATTGCCAATTGAAGAAATTCCCAAACGTAGATATTGATGATATTTACCTTGGAAATGGTGTCAGTGAGTTGATTGTCATGTCCATGCAGGGGCTTTTGGACAATGGCGATGAGGTCTTAGTGCCAATGCCAGACTATCCTCTCTGGACAGCCGCTGTCAGTCTTGCTGGGGGAAATGCTGTTCACTATATCTGTGATGAAGCTGCAGAATGGTACCCAGATATTGACGATATCAAGTCAAAAATCACTTCCAATACCAAGGCAATCGTCCTTATCAATCCAAATAACCCAACTGGAGCCCTTTATCCTAAGGAACTCTTGCTGGAGATTATTGAGATTGCCCGTCAAAACGATTTGATTATCTTTGCGGATGAAATTTACGACCGCATGGTCATGGATGGACACGTGCATACGCCTGTGGCAAGCTTGGCACCAGATGTCTTCTGTGTCAGCATGAATGGTTTATCAAAATCCCACCGTATTGCTGGTTTCCGTGTAGGTTGGATGGTCTTGTCTGGACCTAAGACACATGTTAAAGGCTATATCGAAGGGCTCAATATGCTGTCCAATATGCGCCTTTGCTCTAACGTTTTGGCCCAACAAGTCGTCCAAACTTCCTTGGGTGGCCACCAATCAGTTGATGAATTACTCCTTCCTGGTGGAAGAATTTACGAGCAAAGAAACTTCATCTACAATGCTATTCAAGATATTCCAGGTCTGTCTGCCGTTAAACCCAAGGCGGGACTCTATATCTTCCCGAAAATCGACCGCAATATGTACCGTATCGATGATGATGAGCAGTTTGTCCTTAATTTCTTGAAACAGGAAAAGGTTCTCTTGGTTCATGGTCGAGGCTTTAACTGGCAGGAACCAGACCACTTCCGTATCGTTTACCTTCCTCGTGTTGATGAACTAGCCCAAATCCAAGAAAAGATGACTCGTTTCTTGAAACAGTATCGTAGATAGGGGTTCTATAGGGCTCAACTAGATTTTAGCGTTTTATCTCAGAGAAAGCGAACATTTTTATGATTTAAACGTTACCTCTCTGAGATTTTTATTTTCTTGGAAGAATACTGGGCAGGTATAACATCTTGAAAGATTAGAATTTATTAGAATCTTTAACATTACAAACATTAGTAACTATGAACTACAAGAGTAAAGATGAGTAGTGGAGAATAGGTAAATAAAATGATAACTATGAGAGAGATTCTTGAAAAATTTGATAAAAGTTCTAATGATATTAAATTCCTTGAATTTAATAAAAAAATAACGGATACTATAGAAACACCACAAGAACTGAAGTTTATCTTAGAACATTTTTCTTATATAACTGTTAATGGTTATTTAAAGATTTTGGGGAATGACTCAGAGAATGGATTCATCTATTGTAATGAATTGTTTTCAAAATGTTATAATCCTAATCGTTGTTTGATAGCTTATGATATTTTAGGTGGTCTATTTGCAATAAATATTGAAAAATTAAATTCAATAGAATATTTTGCCTCCGATACATTAGAATGGGAGGATTTGGAGATAGATTATAAGGGATTTTTATATTGGGTGACTACAAATCAGTTAGACCTATTTTATCAAGAACTTATAGTATCAGATTTGTTCGAATTAGATTTATCGCTTGAAACGAATGAAGTTGTTTTGACCTATCCATTTATGTGGTCAATGGAGTACACTCCATCAGGTGCGGTTAGAAAAATAGTTCCTTTTAAAGAATTGTTAGAAATGAATGCTAATTTTTGTAGACAGTTTGGGATATGAAATCGGTGGCTTTAATATAGGAAATGTATGTTAGCAAGAATTATTTTTTACTGATTTATTCGCATCTGAAGAGAATGTTACTCTTAACTGTTTCTGATAAGGGCTTACATTCGAAAAAGCTGGAAACATTTGCCTAGAGCTATTGACAAAAGTGAAAGAATCAGATAGAATAGTAAAGTATGTTTAGTAACTGATCACTTTATAGCCGGCTAAACGAATACAAAATCTATGAGGAGGTATTCATCGTGAAACGTACTTATCAACCAAGTAAACTTCGTCGTGCGCGCAAACACGGATTCCGTAACCGTATGTCAACTAAAAACGGTCGTCGCGTATTGGCAGCTCGTCGTCGTAAAGGACGCAAAGTTTTGGCTGCGTAATCCAAACGAACCATATCAAAAATCAGTAGGAACTCGAGTCTACTGATTTTTATTTTTGTAAAAAAGTTCAAAATGCTTTATATTTTTGCTCAAATGGTGTATAATATTTCACATACTGTAAAAATGGAGAATAATCATGAAGAAATCAAAAGTTATGCTTTTTGGAGCTATGGCTTTGACAGCAGGTCTAGCTCTAGCAGCATGTGGGTCTTCCCAATCAAATAATGCAGATAAGACGTACTCTTATATCTTTGTCAATAACCCAGATACCTTGGATTATATTACTTCTACCCGAGACTCTACATCTAGTATCACAACCAACTTGATTGATGGTTTGTTGGAAAACGACCAGTATGGCAATCTCATCCCGTCTATGGCTGAGTCATGGACAGTGTCAAAAGATGGTTTGACCTACACTTATAAAATCCGTCAGGGGGCTAAATGGTACACTTCTGAAGGAGAAGAGTATGCGAATGTAACAGCTCATGACTTTGTGACTGGTCTTAAGTATGCGGCTGATAAAAAGGCTGAAAACTTGTACTTGGTACAAGATTCTATCAAAGGGCTAGCAGACTATGTTGAAGGGAAATCATCTGATTTTGGAACTGTTGGTGTTAAGGCAGTGGATGATTACACACTCCAATACACTCTCAACCAACCTGAGACTTATTGGAACTCTAAAACAACAGCAAGTATCCTTAGTCCTGTAAATGAAGCCTTCTTGAAGTCTAAGGGAGATGACTTTGGAAGTGTGACACCATCAAGTATCTTGTCAAATGGTCCTTACTTGTTTAAGTCTTTCACATCAAAATCTTTGATTGAATTTGATAAAAATCCTAACTATTGGGATAAGGACAATGTTAAAATCGAGAAAGTGAAGCTCTCTTTCTTTGACGGTTCTGACCAAGACAGCATTGCAAGAGGATTCTTGGAAGGCAACTATACAGATGGTCGTATCTTCCCAACAAGTTCAGTCTTTGCTGAACTCAAGAAGGGAAATGAGGACAAGATTACCTATACACCGCAAAACTCAGTTACTTTCTACTATCTTTTCAACGTCAATCGTCAAAGCTACAAGCAGACTATGAAACAGTCTGATAAGGAAAAGACAGATTCACGTGCAGCTATGCAAAATAAAGATTTCCGTCAGGCTATCAATTTTGCCTTTGACCGTCATGCTTATGCAGCACAGACAAATGGTGAAGATGGAGCAGACCGTATCTTGCGTAACACGGTTACACCAAGTAACTTTGTCCAAGTTGGTGATAAGAACTTTGGTGACATTGTCAATGAAAAAATTGTCAACTACGGTAAAGATTGGGCAAATATCAACCTAAACGATGGTAAGCAAGCCTTCTTGAACCCTGACAAGGCCAAAGAGAAGTTTGCGAAGGCCAAAGAAAGTCTGCAAGCTCAGGGAGTAACTTTCCCAATTCATTTAGATATGCCAGTTGACCAGACTGCTAAGTTAGATGTGCAACAGGCCGGCTCTTTCAAACAAACAGTGGAAGAAACCCTTGGTAAGGAGAATGTGGTTATCGATGTTATCCAACTTTCTCCAGATGAAAAAGACCAAGCAACCTACTTTGCAGATACAGCAGAACAAAAAGACTACGATATCGACATCTCAGGATGGGGTGGAGATTACTCAGATCCTAAGACGTACCTAGCGATCCTAGATCCAGAGACAGGTTCTCAGTTGAAAAACATGGGCTTGTCTGAAGGAAAAGACAAGGAAGTTAAGGATAAGATTGGTCTTGCTGACTACAAGAAACTCTTGGATCAGGCAGATGCTGAAATCACAGATACTCAAGCTCGCTATGAAAAATATGCTGAAGCCCAAGCTTGGTTGACAGATAGTGCCCTCTTCCTACCAGTTCAAAGTGGTGGAGCCAACCCAATCTTCCGTAAGACTGTACCGTTTACAGGCCCATTCTCATTCGTTGGTCATAAGGGAAATGCGGACAACTACAAATATGTTGAATTGCAAAAAGAGCCAGTAACTGCTAAACAGTACCAAGAACTCTATGAAAAATGGCTAAAAGAAAAAGCTGAGTCAAATAAAAAAGCTCAGGAAGATTTAGCTAACCACATTCAATAGTATTCCTAGTCATGCTTTTCAGTTAATACTCTTCGAAAATCTCTTC
>NZ_CAUQCJ010000064.1:0-4052 GCF_963516515.1 uncultured Streptococcus sp.
TTGTGCAGGTGTATTATAGTTGGCTGGGGTAACCACTCCAAGTTCAGAAGCTTTTTGACAGGCTTCTTCAATAACCTCTACTGGCGTATTGAGAACTGCTACCATCTTGCCAGAGCCAGCAGGAGCCGCTTCTTCCATATAGGCTCCACGCTTAGCAACCAAGGCTACCGCATCTTCAAAATCCAAGGCACCGCTGGCCACCAAGGCAGAGTATTCTCCAAGAGACAAACCAGCAACCATATCAGGCTGATAGCCCTTTTCTTGCAATAATCGGTAAATAGCAACTGAAGTTGCTAAAATAGCTGGTTGCGTATAGCGGGTCTGATTGAGTTTTTCTTCTTCCGTATCAATGAGATGACGTAAATCATAACCAAGTACCTGACTCGCTTGATCAATCGTTTCTTTGACAATCGGATACTGATCATAGAGATCCCGTCCCATACCTAGATACTGGGCACCTTGACCAGCAAATAAAAAGGCTGTTTTAGTCATTTCTTACAACTCCTGCCCAACGAGAGGCTTCTTCTTGAATTTTCTTAGCTGCTCCGTAATACAAATCTTTTAGGATTTCTTCAACGGTTTCTTCTTTGGAAACAAGGCCTGCAATCTGACCTGCCATAACAGATCCACCATCCACATCTCCGTGAACAACCGCTTTGGCTAGAGCACCTGCTCCCATTTGTTCAAAAATTTCCAAATCTGGATTTTCTTGTTTAAAGGCATCTTTTTCAGCTTGTTCAAAATCACGAGTCAACTGATTTTTAATCGCACGAACAGCATGTCCAAAGTGTTGAGCTGAAATCGTAGTATCAATATCTCTAGCTTTTAAAATTTTCGCCTTATAATTTGGATGAGCATTAGACTCTTTTGCAACGACAAAACGAGTTCCAACCTGAACAGCCTCTGCACCTAGCATAAAGCCAGCCGCAGCACCTTCACCATCCGCAATCCCTCCTGCAGCAATAACAGGAATAGATACAGCAGCAGCAACCTGACGCACCAAGGTCATGGTTGTTAATTTCCCAATATGTCCCCCAGCTTCCATTCCTTCTGCAATGACAGCGTCCGCACCGATTTTTTCCATGCGTTTAGCTAAAGCAACACTTGGTACAACAGGAATAACTGTAATACCAGCTTCATGGAAACGTTCCATGTATTTACTTGGATTTCCTGCTCCTGTTGTAACTACCTTAACACCTTCCTCGATAACGAGGTCTACAATATCTTCCACAAAGGGAGACAAGAGCATGATGTTGACACCAAAGGGTTTATCAGTCAATGATTTGATTTTATCAATATTTGCCTTGACAACTTCTTTAGGGGCATTCCCCCCACCGATAATCCCTAGTCCTCCAGCCTTGGAAACAGCCCCTGCCAAATCACCATCAGCAACCCAGGCCATTCCTCCTTGGAAAATAGGATAATCAATGTTCAATAATTCTGTAATACGCGTTTTCATAGTGCCTCCATCGTTTCTTGCTTACGTAATAGTTCGATATCGTCATAATTTGAAAATCAAACTATTGCCTAAACAAGAGGGAGCGGGTTTCCCTACTCCTTCTATCTATATTCTGTTTATTTTGTTTGCTCTTCAACGTAGGCAACCAAGTCACCAACTGTTTTCAAGTCATCTTCTGCTTCGATTTGGATATCAAAAGCATCTTCGATTTCTGAGATTACTTGGAACAAGTCCAATGAATCTGCATCCAAGTCATCAAAAGTTGATTCAAGTGTTACTTCTGATGCGTCTTTTCCAAGTTCTTCAACGATAATTTCTTGTACTTTTTCAAATACTGCCATGATAGGACTCCTTTAAAATAAATAGTTTTTTATAACAATGTGTTCACCACATGATTACCTAAATTGTAAGAATGAGCGTGCCCCAGGTCAAGCCTCCACCGAAGCCTGATAGCAGAACAGTCTGGCTACCATCTAAATGGATGAGGCCTTGTTCTACACACTCTGAAAGTAAAATCGGGATACTGGCTGCACTGGTATTGCCATATTCCATCATATTGGCTGGAAGTTTAGCTCGGTCAACACCGATTTTTCTAGCCATCTTATCCAAAATACGGTCATTAGCCTGATGAAGTAGCAGATAATCCAAGTCTGTCGCCTCTATAGGAGACTCATCAATAGTCTGTTTGATAGACTTGGCTACATCTCTAATAGCAAAATCAAAGACTGCGCGTCCATCCATCTTCAAAAATGAATCTGCATTTTCTTGATCTGAAAATGGAGAATGCAAGCCTGAATGTCCATAAGTCAGACACTCACTGCGACTTCCATCGCTATTGAGACTCTCAGCCAAGAAATGCTCTTGCTCGCTAGCTTCTAGCAAGACTCCACCAGCACCATCTCCAAACAACACAGCTGTTGATCGATCCGACCAATCGACTGCTTTAGAGAGGGTTTCACTACCAATCACCAAGCCTTTTTGAAAGCGACCAGAAGCGATAAACTTTTCAGCAGTTGAAAGAGCAAATACAAATCCACTACAAGCAGCTGTTAGGTCAAAAGCAAAGGCCTTATTAGCACCAATATTAGCTTGGACTCGAGCAGCTGTAGAGGGCATCATCGAATCAGGAGTAATGGTAGCTAGGATGATAAAATCCAGCTCCTCTCCTGTGATTCCAGCTTTTGCCATCAGTTTCTTAGCAACCTCTGTAGCCAAATCACTAGTAGATTCTGTTCTTGAAATATGCCTTTGTCGTATTCCCGTCCGACTTGAAATCCACTCATCATTGGTATCCATAATCTGGGCCAAATCATGATTTGTAACCACTTGCTCTGGTACATAATGAGCAACCTGGCTTATTTTTGCAAAAGCCATTATCTCAAATCCTCCAAAAATTGATAAAGATTAGTCAGACCTTTGCTCATAACCTCAATTTCTTGCTTACTCATACCATCGATGATTTTTTCAACCATGGCCTTGTGGAAGCGTTTATGTAGTCTATGAACCAAGCGACCTTTCTTTGTCAAATGCAGATGCACCACACGTCGATCATGTTCTGAACGAATGCGTTCAATGTAACCCTTGCGTTCGAGATTATTCAAACTAGTCGTAACTGTCCCAAGAGTCACCATCAACTCTTTTGACACTTGACTTGGTGTCACATCTGGGAATTTCCCAATCACATCAATCGTATGCATTTCTTTGATGGAGATATCTTTGAAACGACTACCCCTCAAGCTAACTTCCTCGATGACGAGGACATTGTTAAATATAGATGTTAAATATTCATTAATTCGTTGGTAGTCCAATCTCTTTTCCCTCCTTTTCAAAAAACTTTCACAATCAAAACATTTGACAAAAAAATTATATCAAACTTCAAAGAACAGTGCAAGTATTTTCTTATTTTCCAGTAAATTTAGGTCGCCTTCTCTCCGAATGAGCCCGAACTCCCTCTTTGAAATCCTCTGTTTGAGCCAAAGATTCCTGTAGGTTCAATTCTAAAGCAGCATAATCTTGCCAATCTTTAAATTGGCTCTCCCAAACCAACTTCTTGATAGCTGCATAAGAATTAGCTGAGCCACGTCTTAATTTTTTAAGAAGCTGTTCTCTCGTCTTTTCAAGTTTATCAGCTTCACAGATGCGGTAAACCAGGCCCCACTCCAGAGCTTTATCTGCGGTCAAAGCCTCTCCTGTCATAGCTAATTGAGCAGCACGCGTCACACCAATACTACGACTCAAGAGGTGAATCCCACCCGCATCAGGAGCCAAACCAACCCCAACAAAGGCTTGGATAAACTTAGCTTTATCCGTTGCAAGACAGAAATCTGCAGCAACAGCCATATTGGCTGCGGCACCTGCAACAGCTCCATCAACCTCAATCAAAACAGGTTTACCTATTTGCTTGATTTTATAAGAAATAGCATTGACCAACTCTGCGATTTTCGTCAATGATGGAATATCATCCTCATCCACTGCTCGCTTCATCTCTACCAAATCTCCCCCAACGGAGAAAACTTTTCCATTAGCATTAATCAAGATAAAATGCACAGCCGGATCCTCTTCTGCCAAAGTCAGAGCTTCTAAAATCTCCTCA
>NZ_CAUQCJ010000065.1:0-4016 GCF_963516515.1 uncultured Streptococcus sp.
AATATAATAGGAATTAGAAAAAATAATCAATACTAATGAGAAGCCTTATACTGAGTTAACTGAGAAGAGTGATAAGATACTAAGAAGATAAAAAAGTGGAAAATGTTAGAAGATAGGATACTATTGTCTCCTAACTACTCATCTTTTTATAGGTTTGAAGAAATAAAAAGGAATATTGATAAAGTAAATAAATAGTACCAGTTGATCAAGTGAAAAGTGCTTATAAAGGCAGGAAGAATATCAAAGAAGGAGAAGAGAAATAATAGTTAGTAATAGTGTGGAGAGAAAGTCTTTCACTATTAGAAATATTGTTTTAAAGTTGGATAAATAGAATAAAGTTGAAGATAAAACCTGTCTAACCTATCCTGAACTGGCATTTGTAAATTATGAATATTTTTACAAACAAAAGAGTTAATAATACAATTATTTTAAAGGTATTTACTAATGGTTTATAGTAAGTAAAAACCTATATATTATCGGCTTTAATAAGATAGTAACAGAAAAATAAATCATTAATTTTATTGAATATATGTTTTTTTATTGACAAAACACATAAAAACGTATACAATTAAATATCGTAAAGAAGAAAATAGGAGAAGGACATGGCTAAGTCAAACTTTGAAAAAGTAGAATCAGTTGTTGGCTGGGTTCGTGATAAGAAAATCACAGGCTACCGTATCTCTAAAGAAACGAATGCGCGTGAAATGTCTATCATTGCTCTAGCGCAGGGTCGTGCAAAAGTAAAAAATATTTCATTTGAAACAGCTCTAGGTTTAATTGATTTCTATGAAAAAAATCATGAAAAATTTGAAGATTAATCTTTGGATAATGGCGGATTCTTGAATAAGGTCTGCCTTTTCATTTTGATACTCAATGAAAATCAAAGAGCAAACTAGGAAGCTAGCCGTAGGCTGCTCAAAGCACTGCTTTGAGGTTGTAAATAAGACTGACAGAGTCAGTAACATATACCTACGGCAAGGCGAAGCTGACGTGGTTTGAAGAGATTTTCGAAGAGTATGAGGACAGCAAAAAGACTGCACGATTGATGCAGCCTTTTCTTTTTATTTGAGATAGCGTTGAAGGAACTCTTTTGTACGGTCTTCTTTAGGATTGGTGAAGAGGTCTTCTGGTTTGCCTTCTTCAGCGATTACACCCTTATCCATGAAGATAACACGGTGAGAGACATCACGGGCGAATTCCATTTCGTGGGTTACGACAATCATAGTCAAGCCTTCCTGAGCCAGATCTTGCATGATTTTGAGGACCTCTCCAACCATTTCTGGATCGAGAGCTGATGTTGGTTCATCAAAGAGAATGGCGTCAGGATTCATTGAAAGGGCACGAGCGATAGCCACACGTTGTTTTTGACCGCCTGAGAGTTGTTTTGGTTTGGCTTGCCAGTAGCGTTCTCCCATGCCGACCTTTTCAAGGTTTTCTTTGGCAATTTTTTCAGCTTCTGTACGCTCGCGTTTAAGGACAGTTGTCTGAGCGACAATTGTATTTTCAAGAACGTTGAGATTTTCAAAGAGGTTAAAGGATTGGAACACCATCCCCAACTTTTCACGGTATTGCGTGAGGTCATAGCCTTTTTCGAGGACGTTTTGTCCATGATAAAGAATTTGTCCATCAGTTGGCGTTTCAAGTAGGTTAATGGAGCGTAGGAAGGTTGATTTCCCGCTTCCAGAGCTTCCGATGATAGAGATGACCTCTCCCTTGTGGACAGTGAGAGAAATGTCTTTTAGCACTTCGTTTTGGCCATAGGATTTTTTGAGGTGTTTAATTTCAAGGATTGCTTGTGTCATTATTTCAAATCCTCCGTTTGCATTTGGTTAGCACCTGTAGTATAGGTATCCATGTCCATTCGACGTTCGATGAAGCGGAGGATACGTGTTACGGTGAAGGTGAGGACAAAGTAAATCACGGCGATGATTGTAAATGTCTGGAAGTATTGATAAGTTTGAGTTGCCACGGTATTTCCTGAGAAATAAAGTTCGACAACAGAGATAACGTTCAATACAGATGTATCTTTGATATTGATGACAAATTCATTACCAGTTGCTGGTAGGATATTACGGACTACCTGAGGTAGGACAATCTTACGCATGGTTTGGTTATGAGTCATACCAAGAGCAGTCGCAGCTTCAAATTGTCCCTTGTCAACTGCTAGGATACCACCACGGACGATTTCAGTCATGTAGGCACCGGTATTGATTGAAACGATGAAGATAGCAGCCAGTGTACGGTCAAGGTTGATACCGAAAGCTTGGGCAGTTCCATAGTAGATAACCATCGATTGAACAATCATAGGTGTACCACGGAAAATTTCAATGTAGACATTGAGGATCCAGCCGACTAGTTTTTGTAGACCATAAATGGCTTTATTCTCAGATAGAGGAGCAGTACGGAAGACACCAATGGCAAGGCCGATAATGAGACCTGTGATGGTTCCGACGATAGAGATTAAAAGAGTGACACCAGCACCACGCAAAAGTTGTTGCCAGTTTTCAGAAAGAATTTTAGCGACTTGGCTAAAGAAACTACTGCTAGTCTCTTCAGTTGTAGTGGCTTCGGCAGGTTGCTCCTTGATCATACGATCCATCAGGGCAACTTGGTCATCTTTAGAAATAGTTTCAATGCTGGCATTGATTTGGCTAATACGATTGTCATCTTTACGAAGTCCAATGGCAATAGCTGTATCTTCTTCTCCAGTTTTAAAACCTGGTTCTACTTGAACCATTTTAAACTTAGAGTTAGCAGCTTCGGCAGTCAGAGCTTCTGGGCGTTCAGAAACATAAGCATCGATGACACCGGCCTCAAGAGCTTGGCGCATTTGAGCGAAGTCTCCCATGGCTGTTTCTTTTTTAGCACCTGGGATTTGTGCAATCAAGTCATAAAGGTAGACACCTTGTTGAGAAGTGATTTTCGCACTGTTAAAGTCATCCAAAGATTTAGCACTTGCGTAGGCAGAATCTTTTTTGACAAGCAAAACTGGTTCGCTAGTGTAGTAACTGCTTGAAAAGGCAATTTCTTGTTTGCGTTCGGCAGTTGGACTCATACCTGCGATAATCATGTCAATCTTACCAGAAGTAAGGGCAGGGACTAGACCTTCCCACTTGGTTTTAACAACCAAAGGTTCTTTACCTAAGTCCTTAGCGATTTTCTTGGCGATTTGAACATCGTATCCATTAGCATACTGGTTAGTCCCATCGATTTTGACAGCCCCATTGCTATCATCATCCTGGGTCCAGTTAAAGGGAGCATATGCTGCTTCCATCCCGATGCGTAAATATTCATCGGCTTGGGCAACATTGACAAGTCCTAGCATCAGCAAGAGACTTGTGAAAATAGATAAGTATATTTTTCTCATGATTTCTCCTATTTCTAATCTATTAAAAAATAACTGTCTCCTATTTTATCGAAAAAAACTCTATTTTTCAATATAGGTAAGCCCTTACTTGAGAAAAAATGATATAATGATAGCAAAGATAAAAAGGGGGCTTAGTTGATGAAAAAAACTTTTTTCTTACTGGTGTTAGGCTTGTTTTGCCTTCTTCCATTCTCTGTTTTTGCCATTGATTTCAAGATAAACTCTTATCAAGGGGATTTGTATATTCATGCAGACAATACAGCAGAATTTAGACAGAAGATAGTTTACCAGTTTGAGGAGGACTTTAAGGGTCAAATCGTGGGACTTGGACGTGCTGGCAAGATGCCTAGTGGATTTGAGATAGATCCTCAACCAAAGGTTCAGGCTGCGAAAAATGGTGCTGAACTAGCAGACGTTACTAGCGAAGTGATAGAAGGAGCAGATGGTTATACTGTTAAAGTTTATAATCCAGGCCAGGAAGGCGACACAGTTGAAATTGACCTTATCTGGAACTTAAAGAATTTGCTTTTCCTTTATGATGATATCGCTGAATTAAATTGGCAACCTCTGACAGATAGTTCAGGGGCTATTGGGAAGTTTGAATTTCATGTAAGGGGAGACAAGGGGGCTGAAAAACTCTTTTTCCATA
>NZ_CAUQCJ010000066.1:0-3676 GCF_963516515.1 uncultured Streptococcus sp.
GGGTGCCCACGGAGGACTTACACCTCAGATGTACGACATGCCCGTCGTACTACAACAATCCCTTGGCATGTGCCAAGGGATAAATCTTTTATTCGATTTTCCATTTTTGGGCCAACCAGCTAGAAAAGGCTAAAAATCGTTCAGCCACTTGTTCATGGTGTCCATAAGGATCAAAGACAAACTGGCCGTTCGGATAGCATTTCTGAAGACTGGTATGGATTTGCTCAGCATAGACTGGTGCTTGAGCCAAGCGATTGCTATGATTGACTCCTTCTGTTTGACCATTCTGTAAATACAGCAAACAGTCCAAATTTTTCACCTTTTCTTCCTTGCAGTAAGCCACAAAATCAGGATACCAAAAAGAACCGCAGATGGAGAAGACACAGGAAACCTTGTCAAAGCTGAAAAGACTGTAAACTGCCGCCAAGCCACCTAGTGAATAACCTCCGTAGGCCAGACGTGCTTCATCCAGTCGATAAAGCGACTGCAACTGGTCCAAAAGACCTCCAAATAAATGATCATGATAGACGTTGGCCTGACCTCCAAAATCTGGAGCCCCATCTCTCAGAGCCGATGCCTTCCAGGGAGTGTAGTCGTCTAGGCGATTTTTAGAGGTTAAGCCCACTAAAATCACAGATTCGGAAAGGGAGGATAGGAAATCCAAGTTTCCATCATTCAAGAGAATCGCCGGATAGGTTTGATTGGGGGCGTAGGTAGAAGGAAGGCTAATCTTGACTTGAATCCCTTCCCAATCAAACTCATTATTTATTGATAAAGTCATTGATTTTCTCAAGGGAATCAATCACTGCTGGACCATAGTCCATCAATTCATCGTAAGAGATGGTCATGATTTTTTGATTCTTAATAGCAGGAACGCTTTCCAAAACAGCATTTGCCTTCATCAACTCTACTGCTTTTTCATCCAATTTTTTATTGCGGTCGCTGGTTACATAGATAATCAATTCAGGATCCATTGACACGAGATTTTCCAAGGTCAAGCCTGATGTCCCCGTAGCAACGTTTGTATAACCAAGTTGGTTCAGCAAACTTTCTTGCAAGGCAGACTTGTAGGCACCGAAGGTTTCATCATTATAAGCAACCATAATCAAAGCCTTTTTCTTTTCACCTTGGCTTGCTGGATTTGCTTTCTTAACAGCGTCAATTTTAGTTTGTAATTGAGCTGCGTATTCATTAGCCTTGTCCTGAACATTAAAAATCATTCCAAGATTTTTGACATCTTCTACGATATTCCCCAAATCTTGCTGAATCGTTGAGAGAGAAGCTTTTTGAGTATAGACTGGGATTTTGTTTTCATTCCAAGTGCTAACTGTCCCCAAGGATTTTTCAGAAAACATCATGTTTCGACCCATCACAGCTTCTGGCTCATAAGAAAGGACTGTCTCTTGTGAGACTGTTTTTTTATCCCCAATTTGAGGAATAGTCGCAATCGCGTCCTTGTATTTGTCCGTCACAGCATTATCTGGATTGAGCATGCCAACAATTTTATCCTTCAACCCCAACTCCAATAAGATTTCAGTGGTTGAAAGATTGTTGGTGATAACTTTTTCAGGTGCCTTATCAAAAACTTGTTCGACTTCATTCCCTTTAGCATCATAGGTCTTAATCTTTAGTGGATAAGTCGTCTCTGTGCTCGCCTTTTGACTTGTTTCTGTGCTAGATTGTGTGGTAGCTTTTTCTGTAGTAGTGTTGCCACAAGCTGCCAAAGTTAAGGTAGCTACTGTTACCAGTAAAATGCTTAGTGTTTTTTTCATCTTATTTTCCTTTTCATTCTTATAAATAGTGAATCATGGCTTGCTGATCCTCGGTCCAAGTCACCTGACTTTGAACTCCATATACAGTTTGCAATGACTCAGGGGTGATGGTCTCCTTTGGAGTCCCTTGGTAAAGGATTTCTCCCTCTTTCATTAGATAGAGATAATCCGAATAGCGACAAGCAAGTTGAATATCATGCAGGACAGCTAGAACATTGACCTTGAGTTTCTTCACAATGGCCAACAAGTCTAGCTGATACTTGATATCCAGGTGATTGGTTGGTTCGTCTAGGAGCAAGAGAGTCGGTTCTTGCACCAAGGCGCGGGCTAGTAAGACTCGCTGTTTCTCTCCCCCTGACAGAGACGAATAGAGACGAGTTTTCTTCTCAAGCATATCCACCTTAACGAGGGCATCTTGAACGAGTGTAAAATCTCTTTCCCTTTCCTTCTGTAAAAAAGAGAGGTGGGGAGTTCTTCCCAGCAAGACGATTTCTTCAACTGTACAATCAAACTGCAATTGATTAAACTGGGTGACAACTGCCATTTGCTTGGCTGTTTCTTTGAGCGTCCAATGCTCCAGCGGCTTTCCATCTAGGCTTATCAAGCCTTTGTCCACCTTTTCCTGACGATAGAGGAGTTTAAGTAGACTGGTTTTCCCGCTTCCATTTGGTCCTAATATCGTGTGAAATTGATTCCCTTCAACCTTAAGAGAGACTCCTTTGAGGATTTTTTTCTCTCCTAGTCCAAAATGGATATCCTGACAAATCAAGTCCATATCAGACTCTCACCTCCCTTCGCCTACCTCCAACAATGTAGATAAAGAAGGGAGCACCTACTAAGGCTGTGAAAATACCAATAGGAAGCTCTGCGTTTGGAATGATGATACGAGAGAGTACGTCTGCCCAAATGACAAAGAGGGCACCTAGCAAGGTTGCAACAGGAAAAAGCCTCTTGTAATTCGTTCCTACTAACCCTCGAGCTAAATGTGGAGTAATCAGACCGACAAATCCAATAATCCCACAGGTTGCCACTAAGACTGCTGTCAGCACAGCCACCATGGTCACATAAAGATACCAATAAAAGCGTAAGGGAATCCCCAAAGTTAAAGCAGCCTCATCTCCCATCATCATCGCATTGAAAACACGATACTGGGTAGAGAAAAATAGAAAGGTCATTCCTACTACTATAGTTGGCAGGACCAAGTCTGCCCAGGTAGTCCCAGCAAGCGAGCCCATTGTCCAAAACTTAATGGTCATCACACTATCCGCATTAGCTCCGACTGAGATAATAAAGTTTGAAAAAGCCAGAAAGAGAGCGTTGACCACCGTTCCTGATAAAATCAGACTAGAAGTCGTCATTCTTCCCTGCATAGAGGCAATGATGAGAACAACAATTGTTGCCAAAATAGCTCCAAGAAAAGCTCCAAGGCTAATCATCACTTTTAAACCAAGAATGATGCTCAAGGTTGCCCCTAGAGTTGCACCCGCAGATATTCCTAAGACATAAGGCTCTGCGATAGGATTGTTCACTGTAGACTGCATCACACTACCACACATAGAAAGACCAGCCCCCACTATCAAACCTAACAATACTCGGGGGAATCTCATGTTCCATACAATGGCAAGAGTGGACTTGGAAACCTCTCCTATCTCAAGAGGAAATCCTAACCTGCTCAAAATAATCCGATAGGTGTCTCCTAGATCAATTGCAACAGATCCCATTGAAACTGCTAGAAAGAGAGAAATCCCTAAAATACCTAGCAAAATAACTAAAAGTAACAAAAATTGCTGGTCTTGTCGGCTTCCATAAAATTTGGAAAGCATGCAAACCTCCTTTGATAGAATCTTAGAAATTTAGAAAATTCTCATGAAAAGTATACCATATTTTCAACAATGGAACAAGAT
>NZ_CAUQCJ010000067.1:0-3646 GCF_963516515.1 uncultured Streptococcus sp.
TCTTGGTTTGGATTTATCAAGCCCAGTTTAAGAAAGAACAACAAGAGTTTGTCGCGCGTAAACTGGACGGCAAGGGTTGGACGAAGTATCTTTCTATTAGTGTTCTTTGGTGGTTGGCCTTTGGCTTTATTTATCAATCTATTGGTGCCAATCGTCCCTATCGTGATGCGACCAATGGAGTAGGGCAAATCCTCATGACAGTTGTTTACCGTGAACAGTGGATATTCTGGGCAGCTACTAATGTCTTTTCAATCTATCTCTGGTGGGGAGAAAGCCTGCAAATCCAAGGGAAATATCTAATTTATCTCATTAACAGTCTAGTTGGTTGGTATCAATGGAGCAAGGCTGCTAAGCAGAATACTGATTTACCTAACTAATACTCTCGGACTATCGTGATTCTATCACTGATGCGACCAATGGGGTAGGGCAAATCCTCATGACAGCTGTTTACCGTGAACAATGGATATTCTGGGCAGCTACTAATGTCTTTTCAATCTATCTCTGGTGGGGAGAAAGCCTGCAAATTCAAGGGAAATATCTAATTTATCTCATTAATAGTCTAGTTGATTGGTATCAGTGGAGTAAGGCTGCTAAGCAGAATAGGGATTTACCTAACTAGGAAAAGATGTTTGAAAATGCTGTTTTGCGTTTTCAGTTAAAACAGATAGAGTTGATAATAAAGGATTTTATATTATGAAAAAGAGGATCGGCGGGTCCTCTTTTGTTGTTGAAAAGATAAAAAACTCAGTAACCTAGAAATAAGACAACTGAGCTTTACTCTATATTCAATTTTTAGGAATGAGAAGGTCTAGATAAAATTGGACAACTTCCTGGTCTGTGAAATCTTGACCTTTTTTGAGCCACCAGGTCAATGTCTCGATAAAGTTGGACACGACCAAGTGTTGGAGGTAAGAAGTAGGCAGATTAGGGTGGGCTTCTTTTAAATTATCAGCTAGCACGGAATAGACATGGTGTTCTAGCTCTTTATGGAGTTGACGGAGGAAGTAGTCATTTTTGGAAAATAGCAGACTGGTGATATGGTCTTGGTTTTTCTGAAAATGGAGAAAGAGGTGGGCGAGGTAGTCCTCGGTTGAAACGGATTCCTCTCTTTCAAATAGGTGATGGAAGAGGTATCGGCAAAGCTCGTCTAGCAGTAGTTCCTTACTCTCATAGTGACAGTAAAAGGTGGAGCGTCCCACATCTGCGAGGTCAATGATATCCTGAACTGTAGTGGATTCATAGCCCTTATCGTTCAAAAGTTGTAGAAAAGCTTGATAGATGGCTTTTTTTGTTTTACTGATACGGCGGTCAATCTTAGTCATATGGACACTTGAGGCAAATTGTTCAGAACTGAATAAAGCTGACCTTTTGCTTCTATCCTTTCTTTGAGTTTTAGTGGATAATGATAATGAACAAGGTGTTCATAAATCTATTATAACAAAGAAGTGAGGAAGATGAAGGCAAAATATACTGTTTGGGTAGCTTTTTTCTTAAATTTGAGCTATGCTATTGTTGAGTTTATCGCAGGAGGAATCTTTGGTTCGAGTGCTGTTCTTGCTGATTCTGTCCATGACTTGGGAGATGCTATAGCTATTGGCATATCGGCCTTTTTAGAAACAATCTCAAATAGAGAAGAAGATAGGCGGTACACTTTGGGGTACAAGCGATTTAGTCTTTTAGGGGCTCTTGTGACTTCTGTGATTCTTATCACAGGATCCATCCTAGTGATTTTGGAAAATATAACTAAAATTTTTAATCCACAGCCTGTTAATGATGAGGGTATTCTATGGCTAGGGATCATTGCAGTCAGTACCAATGTGCTAGCTAGCCTAGTAGTTCGTAAGGGAATGACAAAGAACGAGTCAATTCTTAGCCTGCATTTTTTGGAAGATACTCTGGGTTGGTTGGCTGTCATTCTAATGGCGATTATTCTCCGATTTACAGATTGGTATATACTTGATTCGCTCTTATCGCTTGTCATTTCCATCTTCATTCTAACAAAAGCCCTTCCTCGCTTTTGGAGCGCACTCAAGATTTTCTTAGAAGCTGTGCCAGAAGGAGTAGAGGCAGGTAATTTGGAGAAGGATTTGGAGACTCTGACCAATGTCAAAAGTGTTAATCAACTTAGTATTTGGTCTATGGATGGTCTGGAAAATAATGCTATTATCCATCTCTGTTTAGAAGATTGGGAGCAGATGACGGAAACAAAGAATCAAGTACGTCAACTCTTAGAAGAAAGAGGCGTGCAGAATATTACTATTGAAGTAGATAGCAGTCAAATTAATCATTCGCAACATAAAAGGAGGGTAACAGCCTTAGAGCAACCCCATGAGCATCAACATTAGAAAAAGAGGCTGGGACAAAACTCAATTTCAAGAGAAAATGAAATAAATATTCCTAGAATAAAACGCATAGTATCAAGAATTTCAATACATGATACTATGCGTTTTATTATGTGAGTACGGTGGGATTCAATGAAATTACAATTACGAAATATATTCAAGATTAAAGAAATTATCCAGTGGATGATTTCTTCACGAGTATGAAAATTTGAGAACGAGTAAAGCATGATATAGCACTAGATAAATTGAGTGTAAAAGAATATGAGGATCCCTTTAGGGATAGTGGTAAGTAATACTAAAGCCTCTTTAAGAGGCAAGTGATGAGTCAAGAGCAATAAGGCTTGAACAACGTGAAAGCCAGCGTCTTTAAGCGCTGGCTGGTAATTTGGGCTTATAGCCCTGGTACAAACCACCCGTTTGACGGATGGACATGATTTTAAATTATAATTAAAAGATTACGACTTTTATTAAATAGAATTTAGTGATATTTTAGAAGATTTTTTTCGAAACAATGAAACTATTATCTCAAACTAGAAATGTTTGGAATATTATTGGTGTATAGTTTGGATATATAATTCATTAGATGATTGCGTTTTCAAAAATATTGTCTTTTGTTGTGTTATTTCTTGACAATTCAAATTATAAAATATATTATAAAGATAATGACAGCGGTGTCATTTTATCAATTTTAAGAAAAGTAATAATAAATTGTAAATAAATAAAAATATTGGAGGTCTTTATGAAACATATTTTTCATAATGAAGTATTTAGCATTCGTAAATTAAAAGTTGGGATATGTTCAGTTTTATTGGCTATTTCAATTTTGGGAAGCAATGGTATTTTAGCGGATGAAATTGGTACTAATACATCACAAATTGATACAAAAGAAATTTCTAATGTAACTACCAATGATTCGAGTTATTCACAAAATCTTAATAAGAATATTTCTACTGAAAATATTGATACAAATTCATCTACTATTAATTTAGTTACTTCATCAAATGTTGATAGTAATGTGATTAGTGATATAAATCGTTCTAATTCACAAATAGATAGTAAATCGGTTGACAATCAAGATAAAACTACAACTCAAATTAAGAGTAATAAAAAAGATGATATAAGTGATAATACAAATAAAAAAGATATCCAAAAAACTGCTTTAAATGTAAAAGATTATGGAGCAATAGGTGACGGGGTTAATGATGATCGTCAAGCAATTCAAGATACAATAGATGCTGCAGCTAAAGGACTAGGTGGAGGAAATGTATATTTTCCTGAAGGAACTTATTTAGTAAAAGAAATTG
>NZ_CAUQCJ010000068.1:0-3279 GCF_963516515.1 uncultured Streptococcus sp.
GCACAACTGGATTTGAAAACATTGATGAGCTCAATAAAGTTCTTCAAACAACAGCGACTTCATGGAAAGAACGCGTGTAGCACTCAAATTGCGAAAAAAACTTCAGTCTAGGGATAGAAATATCTCTAGACTTTTTGATGACGTAAAAATAACCTTGAGTTAGTTATCCTCAAGGTTAGATAAAATATATAAGAAGGAATGCAAGTTAATCGTGATATTCTCCACGATTCCACTTGGCATTCTCTTCATCGAAGATATGACCATTGGCGGCTACATCTGGGCTCACTTCAGATAGTTTATCAATTTTCGCAATCAATTCCTCTTTTTCAGGACTTGGTTTGTACTTGGTATTGATAAATTCATCTACAATGTTGTTAATGAAATTGATACCTAGGATTGCACCACCGAAAGCAAAAATATTAGCATTGAGATTTTCACGAGCGGAACGAGCAGTCGCAACATCTCCGACAAGTACAACTCGAGTTCCAGGAACTTTATCAGCAGATACAGCAATTCCAACACCTGTACCGCAAAGGGCGACTCCAAAGTCAGCCCGTCCATTGACGACCTCCTCTGCAATTAAGCGACCATAAATAGGATAGTGAGTACGGACGAAATCATAAGTACCAACATCAATGATTTCATGACCTTGTTCTTTTAGGTGTTTCGAAATCTTCATCTTCACATCTGTTACAATGTGATCACAGCCGAGAGCAATTTTCATGGGAATACCTCCTAGCAGAGCTTGTTCAGCATATCAATGCGAACTTGGTGACGACCAGAATCATAGTTGTGCTCAAGAAAGGCTTTGACTATTTCAACTGCTAAAATATCACCTGTAATTCCAGAACCAATTGTAATGATTGGAGTAGAATTGTGTCGAATAGTCATCATGGCAGAGTGTTCATCGGAAACAGCGGCGCAGATAATACCTTTAAACTTATTAGCAGGCATAAAAGAATGCCCAAACTTATCAAAAAGAATAGCACGAGCTTGCTTATATTTTCTAAACTCTGTAATGGCATTGACAGTAGAATCAACGAAATCCGCAGAACCTTGTGTAGAGTTGAGATCAATTACTTCATAATCAGAATGAAGTAGATAATGTTTGACAGTTTCTTTCAGTTGGAAACCATCTTGGTCAGTAGCTAAAATAACTTTCATAAGAACCTTCTTTCTTTAGCTATCCAAAAGCATGCAATGAAATATCATTGTTAACGATATAGAAGATATATTATATCTTCAAATATAGTATAGTCTTTGTAAAATTATTTGTCAAGGATTTATAAAAACTAGTTGAAGAATTTTTCTTCAGCTAGTTTTGGCATTTATTGATCCAATTTCTGATATCGGTTAAATCATAGTTAATCTCAGATTGATGGGCTACCTGGCTTAGTGTAATAGAAGTCAGGGTTGCAACTAAAGTATTTTCAATAACATCAAGAGAGTTGGTTACGACGCATTTTTTAGCTTTTTTTCCTTCCTCGTTACCTAAGAATTTTTTTAGAAGATTTTGACTTTCAAAGATTCGATTTTTTCCTTCTATAGCTACAAATACATCGTAAAAGGTGATTTGGCTGAGGGGTTTAGAAAGAGCAACGCCTCCCTTTTTCCCTCTAACGGATTTAACCAATCCTTCGTTGTCTAATAGTTTTATAATTTTTTTCAAATAAGAATCTGAAACTTCTAGCCGTTCACTCAAGGAAATTGTATTGATATATTTTCCTTCAGGGAGCTGATCTAACATGAGTAAGACATAGACTGACTGTTCCCAACCTGATGACAATCGCATGTTTGTACCTCCATATAAAAAGATAATCGTTATACACAATTACCAGTATAGTCTTTTTTTGTTTTTTTCTCAATACATAGGAGTTTAAAAAAATAATCTTGGAATTTTTTGATAAATCTCTTGACATTCATTTTTAAAAGAGTAGAATAAAAGACAAAAAATATCATCAATATCTTTTGAAAGAAGGGTCAAAAATGAAACGAGGTTCAAATTTTATTTTTTTGATTTCTATATTACTGACCACACTTTTTATGGGGTCGTCTTTTCCAACTGGGAAATATCTCATAGTAGTTGAAAAGACTCCTCCATTATTACTTGGGGGTATTCGATTTATTATTGCTGGGTTAGTGATGTTGGTATTATCGTTTTTATTTGGCAAGGGAGGGGTTATCATCCCTAAAAGTCAAGGTAGCAAGATAAAGGGGTTTATATTGGTTGTGACTATCGGGCTCTTACAGACAGCTGGAACCATGGGATTTCTTAATCTTGCCCTAGCTCATGATGTGTCATCATCAATGTCTTCCATTATCTTATTTACGAATCCTCTTTGGTTAGCTTTTTTAGCGCATTTTTTGTTAAAGGATACATTGACTATTCAGAAGATAAGTGCCTTAGTATTAGGTGTGGCTGGAGTTGTTACTTGTATTGGACTAGATGTATCTGCGTTTCGTTTAGGTGCTTTGTTTGCTTTACTTGGTTCATTTTGTTGGTCGGTCAATACAGTTGTCACCAAGAAAATTCCTTTTGATAATGGTCCATGGATATTTACAGCTTGGCAATTGTTATTAGGTGGGGTATTCCTTTACTTATTCTCAATACCTGTGCATGAAAGTTATAACTTTCTAAATTTAGGATTTTGGGGCTGGGTTTGGTTTATATGGTTAATTATTCCTGCGTCTGTTGGTTCGTTTGGACTGTGGTTTTATAGTCTAGGACAAAGGGGAGCAACAGTAGCTAGCAGTTTCTTGTTTTTAGTTCCAGTATTTTCAACTATCTTTTCTATTATGGGCTTACATGAGCCGTTTACATTGAATTTGGTTCTTGGGGGTTCGATGGTTGTGTTAGCATTGGTATTAGTAAACTGGAAAGTCAAGGGAGAAGAGAAGTAGTCTATGGAAGTTGGAAATGAAATTGTTATTCAAAGTGGAACACAATGGAGTTTTGGTAATGGTGTAGCTCAACATTTTGATGGCATGTTAGACAATCCATTCCTTTATATGATGAAGGACAGGACCTTGTTTGTCATCTAAGCGATTTTTTTATTCGTTACCATTTCTTATGTTATGATCTAGGCTCTGCAACGGGTAATCTGATTGGTAAATTATACCAGCGTCATAAGTCTAAAAAGAAGTTCGTTTTATCGGGATAGAAGAAATTCCAGAAATGAATCAGGTGGCACAATCAAAATTTCCTGAGCTTGAATTTATAACAAGCTCCGTGGAGGAAGCCAGGTTAGAACCCAGCGATTTAATTATTAGCTATTATTT
>NZ_CAUQCJ010000069.1:0-3269 GCF_963516515.1 uncultured Streptococcus sp.
ATTTAGTCAAAGAAATTTTTGAGCAGTTTCAACATTCTGAAGACATTGCTTTACGATATGCTAAGACTTTGGTAAATTTGTCAGCTAAACAAGTAAATGTAGAAGAGAGAAAGAATACCGCTAATTTAGTCAAAGAAATTTTTGAGCAGTTTCAACATTCTGAAGACATTGCTTTACGGTATGCTATGGTTTTATTTAATCTATCAAAACTTCAAAATGAAAGAGATGAAGTAGGCAATACAGTTAAACAAATATTATCTATTTTAACAAATCTCTCTAGCGTTAAAATATTTGAAATTGTAGTGAAAATCTTTGAAAATAATCCTGATACCCCATTAGATACAAATGATATCCCATTCACTAGTCTCACAAAAATTTTAGATAAACTCTGTTTTTATTCCAATGATGGTTTTGACAGAAAATTATTAATTCGAGCTTTAAATCTTGACCTTGTTATAAATACAAAATACGATATTTTAAAGGATTGGATAAAACACTATAAAGATGATGAAAATAAGCTCAATCAGTTAATAGATATCTATAGAATTGTTCAAGAAATCAAGTATCAACTTGGCTTGAAAGCAAAAGATAAAAATTCTAATCTTAAATTTGGTCATTATACCAAAGGAAAAACTCTCCAAAATTTATTAGATCAAGATACAGGAAATACAGATGATACAAAGTTTTCCGTATCTAGGAAAACTCGTTTGTATAATGCCAATTATATGAACGACCCCGAGGAGGGTGTCGTTATCGAAGAAATATTGGAACCTAGCAAAAATGGGGAAATAACATCCTACTTCAAAAAGCGAAATATTTTAGATCCTAGTCCATGGTTCTTAATGAGCTTCACCAGTAAAACAGACGACTTAACTATGTGGTCCCAATACGGCGATGATGCACAGGGTGTTTGTCTGGTACTTAAGGAAGATGATTTCTCAAGATTTACTTCTTTCAATGATGTTTCATGGCGTAAAGAAACTGTATTCATAGAGTCCGAAAATAAGAGTGAAGTTGCCATATCTGAATCAAGTAATGATGTCAAAAGCCCTTCGAAAAAATTAGAGAATGATAATAAAACTCAACTAAAATCTGAACAAAAAGACAATGTTTCTAAAGGAAACATTGATTATCTATACAGAATCGCCTATATTAAAAATTCAGGTGAAAATTTTGAACTCGAGGTATCCGAACTCTTTGATAATAATGAAATAAAAACATTAGAAGTATCTATAAGTAATTTAAAACAAAAATTGGATGAGAGATTGGGTGAGAATGATGACTTTTATAAAAATGCTATCTCTGAATGTATAGAAGAAATTCGTTACTTATTTAAATCTGTAGATTACAAATATGAAAACGAACTTCGTATCTTACGCTATGCTAATCTAGACCCAAGTAACGATAAAATAAAAATTGATAAAGCCTCTGGAATTGGTAAACTTTATGTAGAACGGGAAAATCCAATTCAAATTGAGGAGGTCATTTTTGGTCCTAAATTTCCAACCCCTGAATACGTAACTCCTTTATTGAAACTTTTGGATAAGGATATTAAGTATAAAAGATCTACGATAAAATTTAGATAAAAATCTCCCCAAAATCCTCTAAACTTCTAGTTTTGACTAGAAGTTTTTTATATATAAAAATTTTATACATTTCTCTTGACAGGGCTTTCTTTTAGATGTACAATGTATGTGTAGAAAAATTATATATAAAAATCTTACACATTAGAAAAGGAGGTTTCCCATGTACTTTCCAACATCCTCTGCCTTGATTGAATTTCTCATCTTGGCCGTACTGGAGCAGGATGATTCTTATGGTTATGAGATTAGCCAAACCATTAAGCTTATCGCTAATATCAAAGAATCTACGCTCTATCCCATTCTCAAAAAATTGGAGGGCAATAACTTTCTGACCACCTATTCTAGAGAGTTCCAAGGTCGCATGCGCAAATACTACTCCTTAACAAATGGTGGTATAGAGCAGCTCGTGACCCTAAAAGATGAATGGGCACTCTATACAGACACCATTAATGGCATCATAGAAGGGAGTATCCGCCATGACAAGAACTGAATACCTGACTCAGCTAGAACTCTATCTCAAGAAACTGCCTCAGGCTGACCAAATTGAAGCCATGGACTATTTCAGGGAACTCTTTGACGATGCTGGAGTCGATGGAGAAGAAGAACTCATCGCTAGCTTGGGAACTCCCAAAGAAGCGGCCCACGAAGTTCTCTCTAATCTTCTCGATAAAAAAATCAATGAGGCACCCGCTCAAAAGAATAACCGACAAATTTTGCATATCGCCTTGTTAGCTCTCCTTGCAGCACCCATCGGTATTCCTCTGGGAATCGCCATCCTCGTGTCCCTGTTCGCAATCCTTGTGGCAGCCTTGACTGTCATTCTAGCTTTCTTTGCGGTTTCCATACTTGGTATCATCGGTGGATTCCTATTTTTAGTTGAAAGTTTCACTGTCTTAGCCCAAGCTAAATCAGCCTTTATCTTGATTTTTGGTTCTGGTTTACTAGCTATCGGTGCTTCTTCACTAGTCTTACTAGGTATTTCCTATGTAGCCCGCTTCTTCGGCCTACTCATTGTTCGCCTGGTGCAATTTGTTCTCAAAAAAGGAAAGAGAGGTGACCAGCATGCGTAAATTGACAAAAGGATTTCTCATTTTTGGTGTGGTGACTACCGTTATCGGCTTTATCCTGCTCTTTGTAGGCATCCAATCTGACGGGATTAAGAGTTTACTTGCCATGTCCAAGGAGCCTGTCTATGATAGTCGGATGGAAGAGTTGACCTTTGGCAAGGAAGTCGAAAACCTAGAGATTACGCTCCACCAACACGCGCTGACCATCACAGACTCTTTCGATGATCAAATCCACATTTCTTACCATCCATCACTCTCTGCTCACCATGATCTTGTTACGAATCAAAACGACAAAACTCTAAGCCTAACAGATAAAAAACTGTCTGAAACTCCGTTTCTCTCTTCTGGAATTGGCGGGATTCTCCATATCGCAAGTGGCTACTCTCGTCGTTTTGAAGAAGTTATTCTACAAGTTCCAAAAGGAAGAAGTCTAAAAGGGATCAACGTGTCAACCAATCGTGGACAAACCACCATCATAAATGCTAGCCTTGAAAATGCAACTCTCAATACAAATGGTTATCTCCTCCGAATTGAAGGAAGTCGTATCAAAAACAGCAAATTCAAAACACCAAATATCATCAATATCTTTAGCACAGAACTGACAGATAGTCAGCTAGAG
>NZ_CAUQCJ010000070.1:0-3223 GCF_963516515.1 uncultured Streptococcus sp.
AAGCTAGCCGCAGGTTGCTCAAAACACTGTTTTGAGGTTGCAGATAGAGCTGACGCGGTTTGAAGAGATTTTCGAAGAGTATAAGTCATTCTCTGAAGTGTCTCACTTGGTTTAAAAAGAGTTGGTTGAGTTGAGGAAGTAGTCTGAAATAAAAACACCACACTTTGTATGGAACAAGGTGTGGTTGTATTTTATCTCTTAGACCAAGTTCTCTTCATAAAGAGAAGTAGGATTGGGTAAATCTCTAATCGACCTGCAATCATTGCAAAGGAGAGGAGAATTTTTGAGATAGGACTAAAGATTGAGAAACTAGAAGTGGTTCCTAGAATAGGTCCTATATTATTGAAACAGCTAAAGACAGCGCTAGTCACAACTAGAAAATCATTGCTATCTAGGCTGACAATAAAGATAAGTGCTAGCAAAATCATAGAATAGATGACAAAGTACTTGAGAATCTTATGCTGGGTATCTTTGTCAATTACCGTTTTATTAACATGGAGGGTCAAAACACGGTGGGGTGATAGGATTGACAAAATCTGATTTTTAGCAATTTTTGAAAGGATGAGGCCTCGAATAACCTTGAGTCCACCTGCGGTTGAACCAGCAGAACCACCAATTCCCATGAGGAAGAGAAGAATAAACTGGGAGAAGAGGGGCCAGTTGGTAATATCTCCGTAACCAAAACCAGTCGTCGTAATGATGTTGGAAACTTGGAAGAAGGCCATTTCAAAGCTCTTTGAAAATCCCGGGTAGAGGTAGAGAGTATTGAGGCTGATCAAGCCTGTAGAAACCAGTACGATGACCAAGTAAGCCCTGAGTTCTTCGTCTCCAAAGAAGGCCTTGATCCGACGGAGCATGAGGTAGTAGTAGAGATTGAAATTTACCCCAAAAACCAAAACTCCGATACTAACTAGATAGGTAATCAGTGAGCTACCATAGTGGGCAATTCCATCGTTATAGACTGTAAAACCTCCTGTACCTGCTGTTCCCATGGCAATGACAAAACTATCAAATAGGGGCATGCCAGCCAGATAATAGATGATGACAAAGAGGGAGAAGAGAGCTAGATAAAGGAGATAGAGAATCTGGGCAGTATTTTTTAGTTTGGATACAACCTTACCGAAAACAGGACCTGGAACCTCAGCCTTCATTACCTCTAGGTGGCTATTCTTGGCATTATCCATAATAGCAAGTGCAAAAACAAGTACTCCCATCCCTCCAATCAAGTGGGTAAAACTTCTCCAAAATAGGAGGGAACGGCTGAGGACCGAAACGTCGTTTAGAATAGTTGCTCCAGTAGTTGTAAAGCCAGAACTAATCTCAAAAAAGGCATCAATAATGCTGGGAATTTGCCCTGCAAAGACAAAGGGGAGACCGCCAAAGAAAGACCAGAGGATCCAACAGAGGGCAACAATCAAGATTCCCTCCTTGGCATAAATCCGTTGATTTTTTGGCTTTTGTAAAATTCCTGAACCGCCTAGTAATACGAGAATGCCAATCGTTGTAAAGAGGGCTGTAAAGACTTGGCTTGATT
The DNA here is from genome assembly GCF_963516515.1 of uncultured Streptococcus sp. Classification (GTDB taxonomy): domain Bacteria; phylum Bacillota; class Bacilli; order Lactobacillales; family Streptococcaceae; genus Streptococcus. The sequence goes on from NZ_CAUQCJ010000070.1 coordinate 1,535, forward strand.
CACGGTAATAGATAGCAACAGCCACAGGAACCAAAAGAAGAATAGCTTCAATCAAAAGCAACTTTGAAAGGAGGTAACGAATCATACTTTTATTCATCTCTTACCTCGCGATTAAGTCATAAATCTTAGTGATGTTTGGCAATAGGGTAGTTACTAAGAGCTTATCTCCAACTTCCAGCATCTCCTCTCCAGTAGGGAAAATAGTCTTGCCTTTTCGAATGATAGCTGCAATAAGAACCCCTTTTTTCAATTTCAGTTGAGAAAGAGGTTTGGCAGTCATTTTATTGGCTTCCTTGATATGGAATTGCAGGGTTTCGATTTGGCCATTGGCTAGATGGTGCATGGCTTGAAGGTCTGAATACTGGGCATTAACCCGACCACGAATAAAGTGCATAATCGTATCTACAGCAATGCTTTTAGGAGTGATGATACTTGAAAAATCAGGTGCGTGGATAATCTCGAGGAGACTAGTACGATTGACCTTGGTGATATTTTTTTGTACACCTACGCTGTCAAGGAACATAGAGGTAATCAGATTTTCCTCATCGACACCTGTTAGAGTCGCAACGGCATCATAGTTTTGAGCACTTTCTTCCAGCAGGATATCTTTTGCGGTACCATCTCCTTGAACGATGTAGAGATTTGGGAATTTCTCGCTAAAGAAGCTGGCGATTTCAGGATTGATTTCAATGACCTTGGTATCGATACGACTGTCTTTGAGGATACCTAGTAGATAATAGGCAATTCTACCTGCACCGACGATGAGAAGGCTCTTCACGGCGCGAGATTTGAAATAATTATGGAAGAGCATCATATCAACACGGTTACCAGTGACAAAGATTCTATCTTTATCCTGTACGGTCATGTCACCACTTGGGATGATAATTTGATGATCTCTTTCTATCGCACAGACAATGACATTGCCAAATTTTTTCCGAAAATCAGAAATGGGCATTTGGCAAAGACCGCTGGATGATTTAACAGTGAATTCCATCAAGCTGACTCGTCCTCCAAAGAAACGTTCGACAGAGAGGGCGTTTGGGAAGTCAATGATATTTGCGATAGCGCGGGCAGCCAAAAGTTCAGGGTTGACGATAAGAGAAAAACCGAGAATATTCTTTTCTTTGAAGTAAGAGTTAGAGTATTCAGGATTCCGCACCCGAACAATGGTTTCTTTAGCTCCCATTTTCTTGGCTAGAACAGCTGCAATCATGTTCACTTCATCGTACTCAGTCAGGGCGATAAAGATATCACAATCCTGGACACTGGCTTGTTCAAGGATGGTGAAATCGGCCCCGTTACCAAGAATCCCCATGATATCAAATCGATTAACAATATGATTGAGAACGGCTTCGTCTTGCTCAATCAGCAAAACATCATGTTTTTCTGCAACCAAGGAGCGACAGAGGGCAGAACCAACTTTTCCCCCTCCGACAAGGATAATTTTCATAATAAAACCTACTTTTTCATGATGTAACTATCATACCCTTTTTCAAGAAAAAATGCACCTACTAGCTAATAACAAGAGCTTTTAGTGAAATTTTGCTATAAGGTAAAACTATACCCTAACCAATTAAAATAGCTATTAGCACCTTTCTCTGAAATATGGTATGATAAAGGGTATACAAGGAGACAAAATGAATAATAATTTACTGGTATTACAATCAGACTTTGGTCTGGTTGATGGTG